>JADJNU010000010.1 GCA_016714165.1 Bdellovibrionales bacterium | reverse complement strand
GGGATTGGCTGCATCGATTGCTATCCCGTCTTTACCCAGGAATGAGAGCGTTGAAACGAGGATCGAATCTCTCAGTAAAGGGTTTTCCAATGAGGATTTGGTAAGATACCTGAAAGCAGAACCGCAGGAAGCTCTCAAATGATTGAGAACCCTCGCTTCAAAGAATTTGTGTCTGGGGTAGAGGCTTATCTTGAAAGTGAGAATTACATTCGAAGTCTAAGCGAAGAGATCTAAACGAATAAATCTAAGAGAAGACATAACGAAAAGTTATCTTCTGTTTCGAAAGCTATCACCTCCGTAGCAGGCAAACTGCGGAGGCTTTTTGAGTGATTACCTGCTGTTGCAGTAGGTTTGCCATAAATTTTCTGGCGCAATCAATAAAATTAATATTGTATTTTAGCTCCTGGATCGAGTATGAGAGTTGGGATCTTTGTATCCTAAAATTCAGTCCCCTTTTCCGGTTGGGTCTCTTGCTCCAGGATAACTTTACTCAATTGGATCAGAACTCAAATAGATCAAATATTGACCGATTGAAAACTTGCATTATGGGGCAGTTGGTCTATTTTTTTGGTGGCAAGTCTTGAGTATGGCTGCGCGAGCGCAGCCCTTGTCACCTTCCTCTTGTCTGAGATTACTGAAGGGGCCAGTTCAGGACAAAATTGCTCGTCTTATTTATGTGCAAAGATCCTCTTCAATCATAGAGCGGTTTTCAACAATATTCCCGATACCTCCCTTTCCTCTAAGTAGGCGACAATCAATTTTGGCCACTTTTTTTGTTCGGCGCAAATTAAATTTGGCCAGTTGGTGACGCAGATGTATCTACATCTTGTTTGGCTGTCAAACTTGTTTCCAGGTTTTTATTTTTTTCAAGAGATGCTTGGTTCTGCTTCACGAAGGGACCCCCGATCACGATGATCGGGGGTAACAGGGTGCCTGAGGGACAGAGTCCCTCAGGTCAGGATGACGTTTTGATGGGGGTCTGTATTTTCTTTTCCGTCAAAGTTGATTTTATTTTTGTTCTTTTTTTTGCCTCTTCAGCTCTCCAGCTCGGACCCTTGATGTTGAAGGTTTCGCATTTATGGATGATTCGATCGATGGCAGCTGCTGTGTTTAATGGATTTATAAACACCCTATCCCATTCGGAGAATGTGAGATTGGTGGTAATCAAAACGCTTTTTCGCTCTGCTCTTAGCGATAAAAGCTGGAAGAACAGATCCGCGCCATCTTGGGTTTGGGCAATATATCCAAGCTCATCGAAAACCAGAAGGTCGTACCTGTCGAGGCGTTTGAATAGATGTTGCAGCATGAGATCTTTTTTTGCCTCCAGCATCTGCTCAATCAGGCTGTGAGTTGAGACAAACAGGCAGCGCACATTCTTTTTTACCAGCTCCTTGATGAGCGCGATTCCTAGATGCGTTTTTCCGACCCCAAATCCGCCATAAAATACGATGTTGGATCCGTCTCGAACGAAATCGCCTTTTGCGAGACGTTTAAATTCGCCTTCGGTGATGCCTTCTCTTTGGGTAAAATCGAAGTGTTCGATCCGCTTCTCCAGAGGAAGTTTGGCCTCTTTACTTAACCGCTTAATTCGCAGTTCGCACTTGCTGTTAAGCTCCTCATCGACAAGGCCCGCCAGATATTGCTCATAGGTCAATCTACCCTTTTCCGCGGCTCGCGAGGCTGCGCTATAGCCTTCGGCCATGGTCGGCAAATTCAGCTGTTTTAGGCCTTTGCTGAGTTCTTCATTTGTCATCGAGTTACTCCTTGTTGGCTGGGGATGAGTTGGTCATAATCTTTTAAATTCGGACTTATCGGGGTTTGGCCAAACCGTGCGCTGAGATCGATTACCAATGTCTCGGGCCTGCGCTCTACAAGAAGCAGGTCTTTGACTTCCATGAAGATGCTCATCACGCCAACGGACTGGCCAAGAACAATCTCTAGCGCACATTGGATCTCGCTTAATGGCGTGTGATGGACTAGATTCATTATGCGTAAAAATTCGCGTTCGGATTCCCCAGGATGGGTCTCTTGGCTTTTAAGCCGACGGTAAAGATCCCTGAATATCTTCTCTGGGAACAAAATTTCTCGGTGGTGCCATCGGATCATCGCTTGTGGCTTGCGGAGAAGGCTTTTTAAAATATGCTCAAGCTTTATGCTGTGCTCACCCTCGGACATCCGCGGATGGACAACGACGACATCGCTGCCTTTGCGCGTGATTCGTGTCTCAAAAGCACCCGCCACGACTCGGCACTCTAATCCGATCCATGCATCCGCAACTGAGTACGTGGTCTTTGCGACGCGAACAGTGCCGTGCGGCGACGCACGAGTCTTTTCCACACGGCAAAGCACGTCCTCGTCTCGCGGCAACAGCGATTTCAACTGACCACACTCTGTTTTCAGTAGTTCAGTTACTATTTCGCTTTGCTCCTGTTCGCCGAAGGCTTCGAGTTCGGCGTTGAGGTGCGAAAAATCTCGGAACCTGATCCCATGAACATTTATGTGATTCCTAAACCTTCTCGACCAGGTTTGAATGTCGCGCTCAACATCACCTTTTTCATTGCCTCGCCCTGGAGAGCAGGGAAGAACGCCAAAATTGTAATATTTGATCGCCCTATTAAATGCATCCGTGTAGTCACGGCCCCCATCTTTTCTCACCCGTTTCACGCATGGACTTAAGTTGTCGATTCGAATATTTTTTGTTTGACCACCAATTTTTTCAAAAAATGAATGGACACCATCTATGAAACATTCATACGTCTTGTGGGGAAAGCCCTTGATGACGCAAGCGTTAGAGAACGGCAAAGTGCCAAAATGTAAGTGCGCAATCACCGGGCCCGATAAAAACGGCAGCTCGATTGATTCTTTAAAATCAAACTGGGCCTGCTCGCCAGGGGTATAATCTTGCTCAAAAAAGCGCTCCTTTGGCTTTGCCTCGCACCACGATTTCATTCGCCTTTGAATCGTGCGTTCGCTACCCAGGTAGCCTCGCGGACGAATCAGAGCATAGATTTCGCCGGCCGAAAGCTCCGGGGCGATAACGATCTTCCCGCGAACAAAGTTCTCAAACTCGGCAAAAAAATCCTGCCTCGAGGGAGTGGATCTTGGTCGATAGCGTGGGGGAGCTGTCGATTTGAGGTACTTGCGCACAGTCTTTCGATCAAGAGCAAGCTCCCGCGCAATCTTGGACTTGTTCTCGCCAAGGTGATCAAGAGCTCTTATTTTGTGAAAAATATCCATTGTTATCACCGGCTAAAGCCTCCTCGGTCCCGTCGTGGGACACGAGGAGTGATCATGCAGCCTCGGCTCCAACGCCAAGGTGGGGAATTTTAATTGGCGCGCGACCGACCTCGCAATTTTCCCAATGCCTCCAGCACGTTACCAAGATTGCCAGAGTCCACTGTTTCCAAAAGCTGCCAAACCTTGGCATTGCCCGAACCGCTCCAGACATCCAAGGAAACGCGAATCAATTGTTTCTCGTCGCTCGGAAAACACGCGGCATGCCTGTGCACTTCCATGGCCTGAAAACGAATTCGCGGACATCTACCTTCGAAAAAGAATTCCAACAGGTTGGGATGATTACAGAAAATCACCCCGATCACTTCGTAAATAAATCGATTGGAATCTGTGGCCGATTGCCAGTGATCCATAAAGGCCTCCTTTGGCCCCGCCGAGACGGGGGAAAGTGGCCAAACTTAATTTGTGCCGGTGGCCCTTTTTAATTGGCGGCTAACACCGAAATACAAATTGAAAGATACTTGTCGGCAGACCATATTGGCACAGCCACAAAACGGCCTTTGAATCCGTCTGTCTCGGCGAAGGAAAGAGCATTAAAGAATCTTTACCAAAGCTTTTCGCTTCAGGGTCCTGGGAGAGGACCACCTTATTGCCGCGAATTCTTGAGCAGGACTCAACTGAAAGCGAACGCATCATTCACTTTTTAGTTCATTATTATTCTATCAATGACCTCAGCGAATCCGTCTTGGCTGAAATTGACCCTGAGAGGCTTACTGACAAGGCCCAGCCGCTGCTCCATCTCCAGGTCTTCCTTTCATCACATATAAGTGAGCCTCTTCATGTTGAAGATGAAATAGGCCCTATCGAGCGATCGCCCGGAGAAGTGATCGCCGAAGTGGGCCGCCTGAGTCTCTAAAAATTCAAAGGACTCATTGGTTACGGGCCACGACATTAAATTTATGGAGTTATATCTATATCGACAGTTGTTTGTTTGGTTGAGGCAGAACAACATTGTCAATCGGGTGTTCTTTCAGGTCAATTCTGCCGTCCTGAGAACCCTTAAGAGACAAGGTTTGCCAACTGATCGAGCGATTGCGAGAACCTTTAACAAAAAGTATCAAGTTGAAGGTAAAATAAAAGCAGTAACTGAACATGTGCTGGAGCTGAATCAGGATCTTATCAGAGATTGGCACCGCATCGTAACCGCCCGCCAGCTAGACCAAATTTTCACTCTGTTTCTTTCTTCTGGAGAGGAACAAAAATTACTTAAAATTCTCCTAACGCCGCATGAAGTTGAGCCACTTATCGATTTGGGTTTGGTTGCGTTGACTTCAAAAGAGCAGAGTGGCTCATCGGGAAATACCTAATGATGCACCTCATTCATTTGCAGCGATTGAGATGAGAACTTTACCAACAAATTACGACCACGTTGATGTTAATTCAGAGAGATTTCGGGAATTGGAGCGTGCAAAGGACCCCATTTGGATATTCTATGCCTTCGAAAATGCTTTTGGTGGTCTTCAGAAAATGAGAAGGGAAGAACCACTTTCGGAAGGTGCTATCTTTAATTTAGATGAAGTACAACTCTCGAAGGCAAAATACGTTTCATTTTTTATACCTGTTGATGTAGCACGAAATCCTAAGGCGCCTGAGATCAAGCCTTCACTAGAGCTTGAATAGCTTCACTGAAATCCTTGATGACCTTTTTCGTTGGGGGCGCTCCAATTTCTGTAATTGCACTTAGTAATATCCCAACTATTCCATCATGAATAATACGGGCTAAACCATAGGTATCAAGAGAGCGCCGAAATTCGCCAGATTCAATACCTGCCTCAAGGATGCCATATATTCTATCAACTGCAACTTTTTTGATTTGTGAATTTATTGCTCTGAATTTTGGATCAATTCCCGCAAAATAATAGAGCATCAAATAAATTCTAGGTATTGTTTGATCTTTTTCAAAATTTTCTAAAGAAACAAATAAATAATTGGTAAGAGCCTCTTTGGCAGAGGAGCTCTGATTGATTACCTCTACCGTTATAGACCGGGCTTTTTCCACCATTTCATCAAGAACACTTGAAAAGATACCTCCCTATTTTTCAAATACTTTACAACCAAAGGCTGGCTCACCCCGCAATGATCGGCAATAGCCTGAAATGTCGTTTCCCGCTCGCCAAAATGAGCCAGACAAAAGGCGGCCGACTTAATTATCTTTGCCCTCGTCTGATCTGCTTTTTTCATCTCTTTGAGATACTCCTTATTTTTAAATGGGGCAAGGCCAACAAGCGGGGATTTCAGCAGTTTTGATAGATCTCACAGATAGTTAAGAGTTGGCTGCCAAGCGGATAAGAATCTGATAGAATCGAGCTGTCCGTGGGAATGGCAGTTGAATTTGAATGATAGGAGGAAACTATTTCATTAGAAGGATCAAAAGGGCCCATAAAGCGAATATTCTGGGTTCGCTTGTACTCTGTGGCACGGCCATTTTTCGTCTCCTCTGAAGGCGGGAAGGCACTTGGTCTCCTTTGCTTATTGGTTGTTTTGTCATTGTCTATCAATGGACTAAATATTTTTTCAAGTTATCTCAATCGAGACATGATGACGGTCTTAGCCGATGGAAAGTCGACGATGTTTCTGCTCTTGGCCCTTCAGTGCGCCGGAATAGTCGGAATAATTACGGTGGTGGCTGTTTTTTTTCGTTTCATTGAAGAGCGATTCGCTTTGTACTGGAGGCAGTGGTTAACAGATTATTTCTTGCGTGAGTATCTGGGCAATAGAGCCTATTGCAGGCTAAATGAACAACCCGATATCGATAATCCTGATCAGCGAATCACAGAGGACATTCGAACATTTACTGCCACAACTTTATCTTTTTTTCTCATAATTCTTAACTCTGTGGTCGCATTCATTGGATTTGCCAGCATCCTATGGTCGATCACGCCCTGGTTAGTCTACGGGGCCCTGGCTTACGCCACAGTTGGTTCTGTAATCACTTTTTTACTTGGATATCGCCTCGTCCACCTCAATTTTCTTCAGCTAAAAAAGGAGGCAGATTTAAGGTATGATTTGATTCAAATTCGTGAACACGCCGATGCTGTCGCCTTAAATCGCGGTGAGAGCAAAGAGCTGACGAGAGTTCAAAAAGGTTTGGCGATTGTCGTCGATAATTTCAAGTGGATTATATCAGTCAACCGAAATCTCAGCTTTTTTACGACTGGATATAATTATTGGGCCCAGCTTGTTCCAATCATCATCGTAGCGCCCATTTATTTGGATGGAAATCGGGAATTTGGGGTCGTCACTCAAGCGGCGTCTGCATTTGCGTTTGTGCTGGGCTCCTTTTCTGTGATTATCACTGAATTTCAGAGACTCTCGTCTTTTGTAGCAATTGTCTCACGTTTGGATTCACTGAATGAAGCAATGCTAAAAAAGCCAATAGCTCATAGACCAACCATCGAGATTATTGATAGAAACGAGTCGATTAGCTACGAAAACCTCACTATTTTGGGACCCGAGAACGAGGCCCCGCTGATTCTCAACTTGAACCTAGAAATCTCTCCAGGAAGACGGCTGGTCATTGTCGGCCCAAATCGCGTGGGAAAGAGCCTGTTGGTTAATGCCACTGCGGGAATCTGGACAGCCGGAAAAGGTCGGATTAGAAGGCCGCAGCAAGATCAACTCATGTTTTTGCCTCAGCATCCCTATTTGAAACGTGGATCTTTGAGGTCTGTTTTAACCTATCCTTGTGTAAACAATAACATTGAAGATCAACTTTTAGTAAGTGTTTTAAATGCAGTTCAATTGGGGTCGTTTTTGAACAGGGTTGGGGGGCTCGATGCAGATCAAGATTGGTCCACCCGGGTGTCGACAAGCGAATCTCAGCTATTATCAATTGCACAGCTTCTCATAGCTAAGCCTCGTTTTTCATTTTTAGATGAAGCAATCAGTACCCTTGCTCCGGAGATCCGGAAGATGATCTATAGGGCCCTTCATGAGTCTTCGATCACCTATATCAGTACAACTAATGATCCAGCTCTTCTTCTCTTTCATGATCAAATTTTGGAATTAAGAGGGGACGGTTTATGGAGCCTTCGTTCCTTGGACAGTTCTAATCCTTAGATGAGTACCTGATAAGAATTTTTGCCGGACAATCGCAGACTGTTAAGTTTTCAGGATCAAACTCAGAAAGTTTTCTCGAATTTACGTGAACTTCGATCATGCGGCCAAGAGAGGGGGGCTTAATAATCATTGCGACACCAGAGGAAGAAAAGTCGTGAGATACGGACATTTCCAAGAGGTCCCCTTCAATTTTTCGTAGGGTATAATTTAATTTCCCGAAATAAGTTGGAAGATTTTTGATCGATAGCCCGCCATGATTTAGCCAATCGGTTGGAATGCCGGCGGCCAGAATGAGACTTTTATCGGGCTTCTCATAGGCAAAAAATGACAAAAAAGAAAGAATGAATTCAGCACCCACCCACGAATGAGGTAAGTCTCCGATGTGAGCCGGGGCCTTGAGATCGCGCCAAACAATTTCTGGCCATTGATTCCAAGCATGAGGAGTTCTTTCGTGGATAAAAAACTTTAAGAGTTTGTAGGATTCTTCTCTCCTTCCCATTTTCACGAGTGTTCCTATGATGCGCATTTCGTAGGGAGTGAAGTTAATCCACTTTCCGGAATCTCTTCTGTGATTTGTATCAAAATCAGCTAGATATTTTTCAAAGGTAGTTCGAAACTCCTTTTTTGTAAAAAATTGATCATCATTGAGAAGAGATCCAACGATGGCGGTGGCGGATGGATCAAGGTCAGCCAGTTCTACCGAGCCAGGAAAATAATCAATTCCTTTATCTTTTATCGTCAAATTCACAGAGTCTAGAAGGCACTCTTTGAATGACCTGCAAAGTTCAGAAATATGAGCTTCTGATTTAAGCTCTCCCAAAGCACAGGCCAAATAGGCGGCGTCAATCAAACCTCGTAAAGTCCAAAAATTATCCCAATGCGAATGAACGGGTCGAAACAAATACCCTTCGTGACTAACCGATTCTGGCAGGAGTCCGTGGAAAGCCTGAGTTTCAGGTTGCAGATATTTATTGGTTAACCTCTGATTACGAAGAAACTCAATTTGATCTATTGCTTTCTGAACAGATGGCCACAGAGATCTTAAAAATTCCATGTCTTTTGTTATGCGGAAACACTCTGCAATGGTAAAAATGAACTCACCAAGATTATCGTGCTCTGGTGGATCAGAATGTTCTTCATCGTCGACAGAAAAAGGGAGTTGTCCGTTTTTCTCGTTTTGATGTTTGGCGTACCATTTGATAAAGTTCATTGCTTCTTCATCAAATCCCATACGAAGAGCAGCGGCGGCCATCACGGCGCCATCACGAATCCAGCTGCATGCATATCGGCGAGGGCCAGGCTGAAAGGCCGGACCATCACGATTGATAAGAATGTGTGCTGCACATATTTTAAGGGCGTCAATAAAATATTGTTCAGAATTCGGCAGGGTGACTTCTACAGAGTTGAGTTTAAGTTTCCAGTTCCGTACAACTCTCTGGAAGGTCCCAGAACCAGATATCTGTGAGATTTTCTTTATTTCTTTTTTCTCAGTCGAGCAATTGTCGCTTGGTATCGCTAAATAAACCTCCCCAATTGAATTCGGTTTCAAATCAAATTTGAATTTCATTGAGCCTGAAGCCCACCCGCAACTATCGACCAATTGTGATAATTCAGGTAGCGGCTCATTGCGAATAATTGAGCTGAGCGGTCCCTGATCGAAAGAAGAAAAGAAAAGACGTTCAGAATTACACAGAGGAATTACGATTTTCGCCTTATTGACTTGAATAGCGCCTTCTAAGGCATTCAGTTCATCAATTCGTGAGATCCCACCGAACTTAAGATGACTCTGCCAGGGAGGGGTCACTTGGAATGGTCGCAGCAAGGCGAATAAGGAAACATTTTGATCCTTTTCTCCCAAATTCTGAAGACGATAGCGAATGTAAACAAGAGATCTCTTCTCTGTGCTATCCATATAGACAGTCGTTTGAAGATGAAGGTCACTTCCTTTCCAATGAACTGATGGGATTGGTAAGCCAGGCTCGAGACTTTGCGTGACTTCAACATCGTTCCAAGTCACCAATCTTTTCTCAACTACGAGAAACGGTTCCACAGAAAAACTGCCTTTATCAATCTCCACCATTCCTTCCTCGTTAATGAGTGCTTGGAATGAATTTTCTTGAGGAGTCCCAATCACGGTCCAATAGCTCTGTTCCCCATAGAAATATTTTGGAAAGGTTCCCCTTGGTTCGTAATGAGCGACGTTTTTAAAAAAGGAACTTTGAGATCGGGAAAAATGATGATTTTTTATTTCGAGGAACTTTAGTCCAAAACTCTCTGATCCATAATTTTCCAAAAAATTGAAACGCAGCTGACGACATGCCGTTCCGGGAAGATACACATAACTTCGCACATGCGACACAGCTTCGGCGTGATAAATGGTTTTCCACTCGCTGGCCTCTTCACTCAAACATTGAATTTCAAATTTTTTAGTTTGGTTTAAAGTGTCCCAATGAATGACCAAACCGCCAATGTCTCGAATTTCTCCAAAATTGATCTTCAACCATTGGGGCTTTTTTGCAGTCGTACTTCTCCAAGCTTTTTCAGATGATGGGTCCAAGCAGGAATCTGGGCTATAGCCTGCAAGCGAACTGGATGCAGTAACAACTGGAGGATTTTGGATTGTTTTGTCAATGAGTTCGAGATTGGCGATCCATATCGATCCCCTCTCTGATGAGTCAGCCCAAAAAACGAGTTCAATCGCTCCAACACTTGTTATGGGATCACTGTTACTTCCTAAGGGACCCCAGGCAAATTCAATCTGGTGGGACTTAATCGACATATTTTGCCATTTATCAGAAATCTCAAGATGGGGAGAATTGTACCACCAAACATTTTGGCCGGACTGATCAATCAGCTTTAATTCGAACTTCTTTATTGAAAGATTTCCGCGAAAATCAAAGCAAATGGCGTAGTCGTCTGGCGTTGAAAAGGAAAGCTCCTTGCGAGCAGTGACAAATCCCTGCGGTTCCTTAAAGTCAAAGTCCAACTTTAGGGCTTTGCCGTTGAGCCCTGCACCCTGTGTTAATTTGAGGTTTATTTGCCCTGAGGAGTGAGGAGTCCAAGTGCCGATGTCTTCAAAATCATCTAGAGTTATATGGGACATGTTTTTTACTCACAAATAATATGTTACATTATCTGACTTTACAATAAAAACTCCAAATACGAGTTCGTGACGCATATACTCCTTGGCCTAAGAGGTCTCGATGGCTTGAAAAACCACCTGCTTGCTTGCCGTAGATTTTCTTAGTACAACTCAGGTCATTCTTCAACTATTGAGCCATTTATGGACTTGGAGCCTATGAAAAACAATCATTCTCACGAACAAAAAAAAAGAGCATGGGCTGAGCCTTTCAAGATCAAAATGGTCGAACTTCTTAAGACCACAACAAGGGATGATCGCAAAATTGCTCTTGAAGAAGCCGGATACAATACCTTTCTTTTGAAGAGTGACGATGTTTATATTGATTTGTTAACTGATAGCGGAACAAATGCTATGAGCGATGGTCAGTGGGCTGGAATGATCCTTGGGGATGAGGCCTACGCTGGAAGTGCAAACTTTTACAATTTGGAGCGCAATGTACAGAAATACTATGGCTATAAATATCTTATTCCTACCCATCAGGGACGTGGAGCCGAACACCTTCTTTCTCGCATTTTAATCAAGCCCGGCGATTTTGTTCCAGGGAATATGTATTTTACGACGACTCGTGCTCACCAGGAATTAATGGGAGCTTCGTTTGTCGATGTCATCGTAGATGAAGCTCATGATTCTGAAAGTGAAATTCCATTTAAGGGCAACATTGATTTAGGTAAACTGGAGTCCCTGATAAAACGGGTTGGTGCCAATCGGATTCCCTATGTTTGTGTTGCCGCAACTGTAAATATGGCCGGTGGACAACCCATTTCAATGGCGAATATGAGACTGGTTCGCGAACTTTGCGTTAAGCACGGCATTAAAGTAATGCTTGATGCGACTCGCGCAATTGAGAACGCTTATTTTATCAAGACGAAAGAGAAAGGCTTTGAAGGCAAGACCATTGCTGAAATCCTTTTTGAATTTTGTTCCCTCTCCGAGGGCTGTACGATGAGTGGCAAAAAAGACCTTCTGGTAAATATCGGTGGATTTTTGGCGGTTAATGATTGGGATATTTTTGAAGAAGCGCGCAACATGGTCGTGTTGTACGAGGGGCTTCATACCTATGGGGGGCTTGCGGGACGAGATATGGAGGCCATGTCTCGTGGTATTGTCGAGGCCGTTCAGTATGAACATATTCAGGCGCGAATCGGGCAAGTAGCCTATGTTGGAGAAAAGCTCGAGCGGGCTGGGATTCCAATTGTACGCCCCATCGGTGGACATGCAGTTTTTTTAGATGCCAAACGGTTTCTGCCTCACCTTCAGCAGACCCAATATCCGGCGCAGGCCTTAGCAGCGTGGCTCTATTTGGAAGCTGGAATTCGCTCAATGGAGCGAGGAATTGTTTCGGCAGGTCGAGATAAGGAAACGGGCAAAGACCACTGTCCGGAGCTGGAACTTGTCCGATTGACATTTCCTCGTCGTGTTTATACCCAGTCTCATTGTGACGTGACGGTGGATGCAGTGGTAGCACTTTATGAAGACCGAAAAAATTTAGTGGGCCTTCAGATGATTTATGAGCCAAAGTATCTGCGATTTTTTCAAGCACGTTTTAAGCCCTTGGAATAATCCGAAATGAAACTGGAAAGCCAACCGACACGCCAACGAACCATTATAGAGCCATTCAAAATTAAAATGGTAGAGCCCCTGCCGTTTCACTCTCGTGCAAGCAGAGAGAAAATTCTCGAAGAGGCGGGATATAATCTGTTTTTGGTCGCAGCGAAATATGTCACCTTTGACTTCTTGACCGATAGCGGGACGAGCGCCATGAGTGCCGCTCAATGGGGCGCAATGATGGTTGCTGATGAGAGCTACGCAGGCTCAACGAGCTTTGAACACTTCCAGCACGCAGTCCGTGACATTACTGGATATCAATATGTTATACCCACTCACCAGGGACGAGCAGCCGAGCGCCTGCTTTTTGGAGTCATCCTTAAACCGGGAATGAAGATACCGTCTAACAATCACTTTGATACCACTCGGGCCAACATCGAACAAGCTGGTGGCGAAGCCGTGGATTTGGTCATTAAAGAGGGAAGAGACCCTGCTAAAATGCACCCCTTCAAAGGCAACATTGATCTGGAAAGGCTTGATTCTTTTTGCTCTGAATATCGGACACAAATTCCGTGTGGTATGTTGACTATCACGAACAATTCGGGCGGTGGCCAACCCGTTTCTTTGGAGAATATTCGAGAGGCCTCAAGGATTTATAAGAAATATGGAATTCCATTTATTTTGGACGCTTGTCGATTCGCTGAGAATAGCTATCTGATCAAATTGAGGGAACGAGGACAGGAATCTCGCTCCGTCAGAGATATCGCTCAAGAAACCTTCTCTCTGGCAGATGGTTGCATGATGAGCGGGAAAAAGGATGCTCTTTCAAATATCGGCGGCTTTATTGCGCTAAAGAATGATCACTGGTTATCCTCCCTGCGTGCCTCGCTTATTCTTACGGAGGGCTTTCCAACCTACGGAGGTCTTGCAGCGAGGGACCTGGAGGCTCTGGCAGTTGGCCTTACAGAAGTTCTCGATGAGTCCTACCTTTCATATCGTATCGCTGTGTCAAGGTACATGGCCGATGGATTAAATAAATTGGGAATTCCCACCATGCAACCAGCCGGTGGGCATGCTGTTTATATCGATGCCAAGAGTTTTCTATCTCATATTCCGCAGGAACAGCTCCCGGGACAAGCTTTAGTTTGTGAAATGTTCTTAGCCGAAGGAATCCGCTCTTGTGAAATCGGCTCAGTCATGTTTGGCAAAACCGTGGATGGAAAATTTCAAGCTGCACCGATGGAACTGGTGCGACTTGCATTTCCTCGTCGGGTCTATACCCAGAGCCATTTTGATTATATTCTTGAAGGAATGGCCGAAATAGCTCAGAACAAAAATAGAATCCGAGGTCTGAAAATTACCTGGGAGCCTCCATTTTTAAGACATTTTACTTCGCGTTTTTCTATTGTGGACAAATAATCGACTTTTTCAGAAATTGCGCTAAAAATCGGAAGAATTAATGACTGACGGTAGGCGGCACTGAGAACTCTCCAGAATGTCCAAGAAGTTCATTGCTGCCACCGAAGTCCGTCGAAACACCATGAACATAGATTTTCTTATTGGCATGGGTCAGTCTATCTTGAGGGCTGATGAGGTAACCAAAACCATTTCTCGTAAAGTTTGTCTGACAGAGAGATTTTACTCCAACATCATCTCGCACATTATCTGCAAGCGTTTCAGCAATCAAGGTACCACCTTGATTTGCAGTTCCACCTGCGTAGATTCTTATCTTTATGCTCAATGCGTTCTTAGGAACACAGGCCCAACCACCCACTCCGACTGTGCCATTGGGACCTTCTCCAACTCCATCGATGTACCCGATCGCCGGACCAGGAACTAATGGTTCAGGAGGTGGCGGTTGTGTTAAAGGAGCTATGACAGAAAACTCTCCAGAATGTCCAAGCAGTTCATTGCTGCCACCGAAGTCCGTCGAAACACCATGAACATAGATTTTCTTATTGGCGTGGGTGAGTCTATCTTGAGGGCTGATGAGGTAACCAAAACCATTTTTCGTGAAATTCGTCTGACAGAGAGACTTTACTCCAGCATCATCTCGCACCTGATCTGCCAGCGTTTCAGCAATCAAGGTACCACCTTGATTTGCAGCTCCTCCTGCGTAGATTCTTATCTTTATGCTCAATGCATTCTTAGGAACACAGGCCCAACCACCCACTCCGACTGTGCCATTGGGACCTTCTCCAACTCCATCGATAACCCCGATCGCCGGACCAGGAACTCCCTCTCTAGGCTCTGGTGGGGCTCTTCGCAACAAATCAGAAATAATTTTAATCATCTCACTATCATTTTTTATGTTTGCCCCGAATGCATAAAGCGTCATGAAGCGAGGAGGGCGAATATTCAATTCCGGAAATCCATTGATCAAAATTGGAAGTAAGGTGGGACCACTCTCCGTTATCACCCAATCGCCTGGAGCATGAGACTGAAGTTCATTTTTTATTTCAGAGCAGTCATTGGTGGTACAGTACATACTGAATCCAGGAATCATCATGGTTTGTTCTTTGGCTAAATGGGCTGGATTGCGAATCCACCTCTCGTAATTGTACCCAGGAAAATGTTTGTCCCTATCAAGAAGCAAATAATGAGAAAACATTTTTTCCTTAGGAATATAGGGGGATGCATAGATCGAAGCAGCGAAATCAACGTACTCCTTTGCCGTTTTTCCCAAGAACTCATTAACTTCCTGGTCATTGAGCTGATTTGGGCCATAGCCGGAATCTATAAGTGCCCTGTACCCGATTGGGCCTGGCCGTCGTTGCTATCATTGTCATCAAGCGATGTCTCCCACCCGAGGTCAAGTCCCAAAAACAACGAATTGTCTTCAGACATATACTTGGCCATGCTTTGCGCGATCGCTTCTTTTATCACGGCCGATTTCTGGGTCAAAAGAGAACGAATGTAGGGACTCTTGTAATTGACTTTTGGTGGCTGAATACTTTCAGATCCCCAAAAGAGGTGATAATTGGAATATGGCTCTGTCCAGCTCTTCCATTCAACGTGCTTGATAATTTCAGAAGAGCTATCGACTCTTTTATAATCGTTAAAACCGAGAGCTTTTACGCCAGTGATAGTTTGAATCATTAGATTTCCGTACTCAGGATCATAAGCCGGAAAAAGCCGAAGAGCCACTCATGGTTAATATGGATGAGAAGACGAATCTTCAACTCTTGAGCCACTTTAAAGGCTTTATCGATACGCAGGACCATTGCATCATCCTTTTCCTGCATCGGATTTAAAAGAAGAGAAAACCTAAATTCATTCCAGTCCACTTTGAGGAATCACCAAATGTCTGAACCAATTCGCGTGCAAAGGAGTCAGGCTCGTCCTCGCCTCCACCAGGATCAAAGGGATGAATTACAATTGTTTGCTTTTCTAATGTGGTTGTGGCCCCCGTATAGGAATAATTGCTGTCGTTTTCAGTCATGCCTAGAAAGTGATTGGACCGAAATCCGCAGTTTGCATAAAAGAAATAGATCCCACACAGACAAATTAGAACTATAGTATTGTGGCCCGATAGAAATAAGGTCCGAAATTTCATTGAGCATATACCCCACAAATGTTGACTTGCCTAAGGTCTCATCGGCCAATCAATTCAACTTCTGAAACAAACTCGCCTTTCTTGCAGTCTAAGTTGCTAGATTTACACATAAAAACCGGCGTATTTTTATGGCCTTTTGTGAGTTCTCAAGTCTCCAAATACCGTATGGAAGAAAAGGCGAAAATTGATTTGGCAACCCATACAAGTCCGATTTCGAGCTGGAAGGGAAGGAGCATTTGAGGTACATTTTGACTGACATTTATCTTGTAGCCCGATGCTGAGGAATCAATGGAATATGAATTGAAATTTTGGATTTTATTGTCGTACCAGGGATGGATCCATTGAATTCAGAATTGGTTATCTACGTCGATGCAGATGGTTGTGCCGTAAAAGAAGAGGTTTACAAGCTTGCCCGACGCCACCAAATTAAAGTGATTCTTGTGGCCAACCAATATCTCAATGTTCCTTTTGAGCCCATTATTGAAATGAAAGTGGTTTCAGGCGGTTTTGATGCCGCTGACGATTGGATTGCTGAAAATATCGAGAGAAGTGACATTTTGATCACTTCTGATCTGCTACTTGCTGACAGATGTATCCAACGTGGAGCGCGTGTTGTCGGTCCAAAAGGACGTGAACTTGATTCAGAAAATATTGGAAGTGCGTTGGCCATAAGAAATCTAAACTCACATTTGAGAGACCTTGGTCACAAAAATACCGGACCGAAAGCGATGGAGAAAGAAAATCGCTCTCAGTTTCTATCAACTATGGATCACGTCATCCATCGATGCCTACGGGAAAAAAAATGACTTCGCAATTATGTGCGAATTGAAACATGAATGGACGCGTTCAGTTTTGCAGGGAAAAACTGGACTCTTTCCATGGATTTCAAATCAATCACTGCGATATTTTCCTCTGTTCCGGTAATGACGATCTTGCTTGTAAAGGGAATTTCGCAGACGCCCCTTACTCCGGAGATTCCAAAAGATCGCGTATCGAAAGTTGAGGCTGAAAAATCTCGGTTAACGACCAAAATCGTATGTGAATAAGGATAAGTTGCAATTACCTTTTCCATCAGAAAATTTGTTGCTATCGATTGAGATCTCCGCTGAGTTTTTGATGATGTGAATATATCTGTTTGCTTTCCCGTTGCTGGGTCAATAATGACCAGGGGAAGGGGAACCGCCACTTGATCTTTTCTCTCCTCAAGAGGATCTAAAGTGAAATCATTATCGCCAAATTCATGTTCCGGACGGTTTTTTTTGAAAAAATCTGTGTGCCAATATTGATTGTTTACGCCATAGACCAACCCGTCAGATCCGATGTCCATGTGGGTAAAGATAGCATAATTTGGAGTCACAGAATGATGAACGATTGGCAAATTGGTTTCAACCGAAAAAACACTGAGCTTCGGATTTAAAACGCCAAAAGTGAAATGTTGGGGGTTCGGATTATTCTCCTCTGATAACATGCCATAGTGAGTGACTACATAGGATTTTTCACCCGGCAATAGTCTGATTTCGTGCGGGTGAATGCCATGACTGGAAAATTGCTGAATGAGTTCCATCTTGTCCAGCGAAAAGACTTGAATTAACCCAGAATCCTTTTCTGAAGAGGCAATTGCAGCATGTGCGGTGATTAACACTCGCTTCTGATTTAGAAAGACAAGTCCATGGCCTCCATACATGTATCCTTTTGGGGCCTTGATTTCTTTTATCACCTTATTATCACTATCTAAAAACAGGCTGGTGGTACTCTTATGTCCTATGCATACCAGTTTCCTCTCTGGCAAACAGAGGGCTGAATGCCCTTCTTTCATTGGCAACTCAACCTGTTCTATTCTATGAGAGTCAAGAAAGGCCTCAGTTAGAAAAGTGTCCTTCGTCACTCTGTCACTACCCAACGTAATGGCTGAGGCCTCACCCGACCGAAAAAACTGGCGTCGAAGCAACCGCATCCCAAGCCCCAATGAACCACTCAATGCCAGCCCGCCAGTAATTGCATACAAAGCCTGACGACGATTCATCCCCATTATCCACCCCGCTTAAGAGCTAAATTACCCAGTGAACAGTCAATTGTATCCCAAGGAAAAAGGCAGATTCAACACTGATGAAAATCACTGCATAAGAATCACTCACTTCCAATAATGCGATGTATTATTTTTTTACTTTCAACTATTGCCCTTCTTCAGGCAACATTAAATTTGTCACCACATGGAGTCATCCTGAAATGAAATCGTGGATATTGGCACCGAGGTTTGATCTGACTTTCTTTTCTAGCTTTTGGATACTGATTCCCTCGGCTATCATTATTAGCCAGTTTGGTTTTGTCATTGGGGATCTCTCCTTTTTATCTTTTGTTTATGGTCCCCTGGTTCGACTTCCTCATTTTTTGGCAACATTTGTCCTATTAAAGGATCATGCGGACCAGATCAGGCTCGCTGTGAAAAACTATGCCTTTCGTTTAATTCTACCTATCGTCCTTTTCCTTGGATTTACGATTCCAATATTTTTCCTAGACGGAAGGCATAGCTGGCAATGGGTGTCTCTGTTTAAGGTTTCATTGATCGTTGCGAATATTCACCTGAGCATGCAAAACTATATGATTCTTCAGATCTATCGAAAGCAGTCAGAAACCATTCCTCTTGATCTAGAACGATATGTAGAAAAATCAATTTTTCTCTTATTGATAGCTGCGCGTGTGGCAGTTGATGCCTGGGGAGGTTCTCCTTTTGCGCAGGGTATCTCCAGTATTCTCAGCCTAATTGTCACAATCTCTGCTGCCATTTATCTCACTTACCTGGTTTGGAAAGGCGTTTGCTCTTTGCCATTCATTCTTTTTTTTGCAACAGCACTAATGGTTACTATACCATGGCCATTCGCTGCAGATCTTCCTAAATATTCCCAATTCTATGTGTTCAATGCTCATCATAGTATCGCCTACCTCGGCTTGGTGTTTCTGATGAAAATGAATAAAACCAGTTGCCCTTTTGATTTTGGAAAATGGGCAATTAAATTTGGTTGGTTCATACTCCCACTGATTGTTCTGAGTGGCTTGGCAACCTACGGTTGCTTTCTGTTGATGAAAAATAGGCAGTTTCATCCCATCGATGTGATGGTTGGCTTTATGATAGTTCACTACTACATCGATTTCGTTATTTGGACTTTGAAA
Organism: Bdellovibrionales bacterium; assembly: GCA_016714165.1. Classification (NCBI taxonomy): domain Bacteria; kingdom Pseudomonadati; phylum Bdellovibrionota; class Bdellovibrionia; order Bdellovibrionales; species Bdellovibrionales bacterium. The sequence goes on along the minus strand of JADJNU010000010.1, from coordinate 41,448 downwards.
AGCAAGGCTAGTCGAGAACACATTTTGCCAAAATGGCAGTCTGCATCTTAATTCAAATGATGAATATATTCTCAGTCCTGAAACCGTCTTCGCCAAAACGAATGGTAGCCATTGCGGGGCTTTTACTCATTGTTGCAGCGGTCAAGCCCCCCTTCTTGGTTCGCCAAGAAAGAATCAATGGATCTTTGGCACAGTTAAGAGCCAACGGTGTACTCATATTAAAAGAGAATAGTATCTTTTACGATGACGGATACATTTTAGTCATTACCTTTGAAATGGGATGTTCTCTCATCAAAATGGACGGCAGAACAGTATCCAAAATACCAGGCTCATATTGCAATCTTCTAAAAGACGGTAGGGCGATTTCATTTCTAACCCATGAGGAAGTCGGAATTTCCAAATTTACCCCATTTCGAAAGGACTGGATAGTCCCCGCAGTGGTGACCCACGATGTCTCAGTGTCACCATTCGAAAAATCAATTTTGTATCTCAGTTTAGACTCCAGAAAAAAGGGGAAACAATATGAACGAATCGATATCGCTGTTGAAATGGACGAAGATGGAAAAGAAATTTTTCGCTGGAGAGACATTGATTACTTGAGCGAAATAGAGGCTCTGATCAATCACCCGTTGAATGGCCCACACAAATACAAAAAAGGAGATGGGAATACAAGCCACGAATCGATCGGATTCACTCATTTTAATAGGATTGAATCCATACCAAAAAACTCCCTCATGGAGTACCGCTCTGAATTTAGAGAGGGAAATATTCTTCTGTCAGATGCGATGAGTGGGTTACTCTTAATTGTAGATCGGATAACTCGAATGCCCGTTAAAGCTTACCGTGTAAGAAGTGGCCATGGAGTTCATTCCGCTCGTTGGCTTGAAAACAACAATATTCTGATCTTTGTGAATGCCGATCAGATACCAGTTTACCAAGTACTTTCATACGCCATTGAAATTGACCCTCTCTCCGGCGACGTTGTTTGGAATTTTACGGAAAATCCAATTGGTAAAATGTTTTGTAAACACTATGGTTCTGTCCAGAGATTAAAAAATGGAAACACCCTCATCTCCTACGGTTGCACCAAAAGCGCAATCATAGAAGTCGATTCATGGGGGGATGTCGTGTGGAAGTGGAAGGTCCCAATTGGAGTTTCCAATACTGACGAGGCTATTCAGATTTACCGTGCCGAATGGTTACCAAAGGAGTTAGTAAATCAGTGGCTCGAGAAAACGAATTAAGCCTTAGAAATCATTTAGTACCAAGTCATTTGCGGAAGATAACATCATATGCAAGATTTTTTTCCGAAATCACGAGACCTCAGCAGCCCGAGGTGCCAATCAACTTCCATTTGTGCTTCATTTGAAATTCTATGCTGCGTCAATGCGAAAGAATTTTAGGAATATGCCATTTTATAAATTAATCTATGCCTCTGGATATGGAAAATCCATTATGCTTCTAAAATGTGCGGTCGAGCCTATCATACTTATTCTGAAGAGGAGCTCTTTTTTCGTTATTTAAATGAGAAGGCCAAGCATGACCCTATGAGTAGCTTACTTCCTAACTACAATCTTTCACCAACTCAAAAATCACCTATCGTTTTTCGAGAACAAGGCGAGTTACGAATTGCAATCTTTCGATGGGGCCTTGTCCCTTTTTGGGCAAAGGATGTTAAGGCGGCCGATAAGTATAGCCTTATAAATGCCAAGGCAGAAGAAATTGACGAGAAGCGTAGCTTTAAAGAGGCCTTCCTACATCGTCGATGCGTTGTTCCATTCTCTGGGTTCTTTGAGTGGCAACGCACCGACGGCGGGCCGAAGCGACCTTACGCAATATCCTTAATAAAGGAACCCATCATGAGTGTAGCTGGTGTGTGGGAGTTTTGGAAATCCAAGGACACTCATGAAATGGTTTTTTCTTTTTCGGTTATCACCACGTCAGCGAATTCACTTGTATCTAAGATACACAATCGCATGCCGGCTATACTTTCCCGATCGGAGGAGCAAGAATGGCTTGATCCGCACAACCGTAATATCTTGGAGTTGAAGAATCTCCTTAAACCATGCCCATCTGATTGGCTGGAAGCAAGAGAGGTATCAAATCTCGTCAATAATCCTCGAAATAATCGACCAGAGCTCTTGTTAGCATTGTCAAAAGAGACATCATAATAATAACGGAGTGAGGAGTTTAAAGTGTCTCCGGTTGACAGGGTCTTTGCACCGGGTTCAAATCTTCTACAAGAAATTTCTTAAACGGAGGGTACATGAAACAATTTTTTATTTCTTTTTTAGCTCTATTTATGGCGATTGAGTCTCAGGCACTACTGCCGCCAAGCCTCTCAGTTCTCTCTTCCGACCACGTGGTTCGAGAAGGAACATCAAATATAGAACATCTCAGTAATCTTTCCCACTATTTGATCTCGAAGGACTTTACCGTAAGCTGGGCTAATCCTCAAAGGATTGATTTAGGGGTCGTCCTCAAGGTGAGGACTCTGCAACTTATAGATGCAGATGGAACTGTGAAATTCGAAGACGTGTGGGTTCCCTACGAAGTTCCGTTTAGTCACTTATCTAGGCTCAACGACAAATATGTTCTTTTGCTTCCCGTCAGCCTAGAAATTTCATATCGAAATGAAAATCTTTGCGGCGAAGAAGTCGAAGGGGCTGGTTATATTCGTGTGAACCTTCCGCATGGGTCCGATAAAAATGCTGTCGAGATCAAATACTATGGGGTGAAAGTTCAGGATCTTGAGACCTACGGATCGCATTCTATTGAATCAGTTCCTGTGATATCTTACTGTTTCGAGTAAGTTGCAAAACAAGTTTCTCTTTCCTAAGAAAACTGAGGGGCGGCACGAAGAAATACTTTTTAGCTCCTTTTCGCCGCCCTAAGTTTCTTTTCCCTTTCCAATATTCCCGAAAGATCGAGGTCTTCAATAAAAGTATTTATGTCTTGGGAATCCAATCCCCAAAGGTGAGCGCGCTCCACAATATTTAATAATACCCGAGCCACGCGCAGTTCATTATTGTTCATCAGATCCACAAGTTGTGTGGAAATTGTACCTTCCCTTTCAGAACGCAAAGATCGAAGATCTCTTTTTTTATGGATCGCAACTAATGCTATAAGAACGCGATACTCACCTCTCTCCAATGAATCAAAAATTGGCCTGCTAGAAGCCAAATTTTTCCCGCGCATCAGCAAGGCGAGATTCGAAGCGAGAGCAACCTCTTGAATTGTGGACTTTTCTAAAGCTCTTAACCTATTATCTATAGATCTATCTACTCCATCGACCGATCCCAATAGTTCTATCGCTAACCTTTGTGGATTAAGGACATCACCGCTACCAATTATCTCCGCCTGAAACAGTGAGTGGAGAACCCTATTCGCTTCATTCATCACAGCCACTTTTTTGGCTAACCTCAGCAGCTCTTCTCTATCAATCTCTTCATGAGATTTTTTTTGACGATACAACAAATCAAGAAATCTCTTGATGGAAATTGGCGTATCCATAAGACCCCTGAGGAGAACCAAATTTGATGGGTCCTTGAGGCTTTTGTTCTTAAGGTTCACTCCTTCAGAAAAATAAAAGAAATACCCAAACACAAGTCTCTGGTAAGAAGCCGGCCACTGTTGCATTTTCTCCAAAAATTCTCCCGTAAAAAAAGGATTCAATCTATCTAACTGCTCCCACCACAAAATATCCATCTGGCTAAGAATATTCAACGCCCAGTCCTCGGGAAAATCTATTTTAGGGTTTTTGGAAATATGATCATTCAAAAACTCAAGCATTCTGAATCGCACTGAGACTCGAAAATCATCGTCGTCACGAAGGGTCCTCAATAATTGAGACCATTTCACATTGGCTATCTCAGGATACCTGATCAATAAATTTTCAACTTGTTTCTCCATGAGGGACTGATTTTCTAGAGAAGTAGAGTATCCATAAAGCTCCAATAAACATTTCACAAGCTCTGCGGCTCCCAAGCGCTCCAGCCTTGTGAGTACTCTCTCGCGCAAATCAAAAGAGACAAGATCTATCACTCCAGCCACGACCGAGGAAAATTTTTCAGACCCACCGACACCTGCTAATGCGTTCCCAGGAATCCGTGAGTTTAATATAAGCTTGGCCACTCGAACCTCTGATAGAGTTCTGTTAGAGACTGCCTGCGGTTTTCGAACTAGAACTGCAAATTCAGCCCACTTCGCTGACTTGGCCTTCCTGACTTTTGGATGCCAATTTGGAAAAAAGTTTGCTTTTGTGTCTACTTTTACTTCGAAGGCCCTATCTGCAGACTGAACGATACTATCGGCTCCAAGAGACTCTAGAACATCTGTTATCACTTCCCTCTCAGAGTCTGTTGTTAGAAGGCCTTTGGACAATTCAACTCCAAAAGCCCTCACATCTTCGACGCCAATATACCATCCATCTGGCGAAAGCCTTTCCAGTATTCTATTTGTTAGACCCCTTGTTTTGTCCCTCGGATTCATATTAATTAGCCCATTTCCTATGAACCCTACCCAAGGCCCTCGAAAGGAATCATCGTCAAAGAGGTCATTAAGCAGAGGTCTACGGTTTGGATCAAAGGGATGAATCCAAACTCTTTTGGTTTGGCCTAGAGACTCACTGGAAAAATCAAACACGACTTTCAAAATCAATGGGTTTGACGCATGAAAACCAAATAACCTCTCCCAAGAGCCATTTCTTTCAACTTCAATAGATGTCGCCATTGTCTCAAGTCTCATCTTGATTGACTGAACCAGCCGTTGATCCATGTCCTGGCCTGAGTCAACAGCAAGTAACAAGTGGTAGTTCTCTGCTCCCGGAAAATCGAGCATCAGTCGGAAAACATCAGCTCCAGAATCAAAATAGAAGGCATGAGAGTCAGGCACAGAAACGGGCACGATCATGTCGTGCTCGTTTCCACCAAAAAACGAACCTATGCGATCAGGGAATTCGGCTTGATAAGCCTTCTCTCTCGCCCGAAAAATATGGTTCCGAAAAATCTGCAAATCTGATTCCCGCTCACTGTGAAGCTTCTCATTGGTCGGTCCTCGCTGACGGACGAAATCTAAACAGGCCGAACGAACGCTTTCGCCACCAGCGAAGGCTTTTCCGTCGATACCAAGAATCGACAGAAAAAACTTGCCAAAAAAACCAAAAACCAGGATCAATAAAATTGCCGCATATCTTGTTTTCATTAATTTTTCCCATCTCATTTTAGCCCTAATCGGAATTGATTAAAAATTTTCCAGTTTTCTCAAATCTTCTTAAGGGTGGATAAGAATTATCAATTTCCAAAAGTCGAAGTTCTGGAACTGAAATTTGCATATCACGTTTGATAAATTTCAGTTGCAGAGCGGCCTCGCCACGACCGAGTTCCTTGATTGAATACATCACATCAACACCCACCATATCTTTAAAAATCTCAAGAAAAGATCGATCTCTCCATCGCCTTGTCACTTTCTTTCTTGAAAACAACGGAAAGGCGGATGTCCGTTCGAACGACTCGTCACTCAAAAATGTATTAGTTGTCATCGTAATATAGGCTTCACCTTTTACTTTCAACCATTTGACAGCATTAAAGAAGACCAGATCAGGTCGGTCTGAGTAGCTTCCGGCGGCAAATACATCCGAGAACAAATCTATTGATCCTTGTGGTATTTCATCAACCTGCTCGGTCTTAATGCCCACAATTGGAAAAAAACGCTCAGGCGAAAGTAGCTTTATCAGAGCCTCAAAATGAGCTGTTATTTTTGACAACCTCGGTGAAATAGTGACGATTCGAGCAGCGTCATCTGCCTTTAGTTTTATATAATCAAGAATTGAAGTCATTGCACCAGGACCAGAATCAACCCAGATGCCATTTCTCTTCAAATTAAATAGGGAACTCAGGAACCCCTGATAGAGAAACCCTGAATAGCTTTGGCCTTTAAGAGAGTCCACCTCCAATAGGCCACGTGACTGAGTGTAGGTGTTAGGGTCGGTAGCCTTGTTGTCAACAACAGGAAAGGTCTCTGGAAAATGAAAAAAATGTGGTTGTCCAATAATCTCCATTTCTTGCAAGCATCTTTTGAGAGCCAGAACCTCTTGGCACCAAAAAAGGCCAACCGAAGTGAGTACCACTACGACTTTGTTAACAAATTTCATTGCTAATCCCCAGGAATTTCTAATGAACTTGGCTAGCTCAAAGCCAGAGGGCACACAATATGTAAACAAGAGCTTGAAATCATTACATGTAGCAGCAATTCATTTAGCGGGTATACAACACCGAAAGATCAGACAAGATTGGCAAATCTAAGGCTCGGTAAGTATCGGCCAGTGACCTATAAACCCGTTTTTTCCCCTTCAAATCTGTCTGTTCAACGAGAGACTGATGCAGCAAAAAGCTGCTCAAGAGCCGCAGGACATAGTCACCGTATTTCACGGAAGCCGAACCTGCGCCCAATATGCGAGTCTCAACCTGTGAAAGCTTTTCCTTTGGAGACCCCTTCAGCGCCTGCCAAAATCCCATGTCCTTTTTCCAAAGGCCTATCAATTGCGTTTCCTCGATTGAGGAATTCTTGCGATTCTTGGCATATGAGTCAATGGCCCTCAAGGCTCTCTCATTATCCTGTAAAGAACGAATCGATACCAGAAGGTGCATCCGCAAGTAAAAGAGGGCCAGGTCACCTGATTGATTGAGGCGTTTGCCGTCACCAATCACAGATTCCAGAATGAACAGTGCCGAATTGAACTGGCGAAGTGCAATACTGACTTCGAATTTGCTCAGAGGATCCAGAGGAATTCCCACAACTTCGTCATTTGTTTTGCTGTCATAAGGTCCCACTTGATACGCTGTATGACAAGCAACGCATTTATGAATAGCCATTCGAACTTGCTGTTGAGCCAGTTCATATTTTTTGGCCGAAAAAGATTCCAAAGCTTTGCTCAGGGTTTGTGGAATTTCCCTATTGAATTCATCTATCAGAGGATCTGATCCTAGAAGATTCCTTCCATCGCCTGTCGGAAGCTCATGGATGTTCTCTTTAAGGCCCTGGATATAGGATGTTATCCTTTTCTTGTTCTTTGGGTCTCGAAACTCCAGTTTAGAATATAAATACGGAAACCCATCAATCAGGACCCTTGCGGTTTCCCTCATTTTTTGACTCCATGAGACTCTGCCATCCTCAGCCAGGATAAGACAAGTGATCCCCATCGCCAAAAAGCAAGCAATCAATTTAATTCGTACCAGTATCACTCAAAAATTGTAAACGAATGGGACCGCTTAAGCCAAGAAAGAAAGAAAGAAAGAAGTAGCCCAATGAAAATCACCAGGACTTCTATTCCGTCTATTTTGTCGTTACAAATTCCACGCCAGACATTTGAAAATAGGGGCCAGCCGAATTAGCAGGGTCCATTACCCTAAATGTTCGTGGGCTCAATATCGTTCGATGTTTGTTCGTCCCAACCCTGATCCGGCTCAGCATATTCATTTGAGTAAATTGGGGTAATCCAAGCTCACCAATTCCGGAAAATCCTCTCACATTGAGCTGGTTTGACACACAATCACCCATTTTTCTCAATGTGAAGCCTTGCCAGTTTGAAATGCTGACCCTTGCTTCAAAATGTTTAAACAATTCAGTGGCTATTGGCGCAGCCAAACAGGACCAAGGCAAGGACCTTCATAGGAACATCAGTTTTTTGAAGCCAGCCGAGTCCAGTCCGCTTTAAAGGAAGGAGGGGCGGACCCTCCCCTTCCAACTGTATTTAAAAAATTACTTTTGCAGAGACAGAATCAGTCTGCGTTTCTGCTCCGCACACCTGACCAGAAAATGTCGACTGCAAAGATATGATGCCTTTCCTTTGGGCCCTCTGGACCTCTCCTGTTGCCGTTACCGCCTCAGCACCTACTCGCAATTCACAATTGACTGTTTCGGTATCTGACAATGTGATCTTTAACCGTCCACTAACTTCGCCACCGCCTTTACTTGACAAACCAAATACTGCTTTCTTCACAGTAAAAACTCCGGTAGAAGTGGCCTGGACTGGGATTTTCAACTGTCCATTCACTACGTATATAGAATGAGATGTATCAGAGAATCGACACTGCGTAAAATCCTGTGTGAGTTCAAAAGTCTGAGTCTCCATCGGAGTGGTTGTAGCCTCTGCAAAGGCGGCGAGTCCATTTGTGTTTATGTTTTTCGCTTTAAAAGTGGACGACACCTTTCCACCCAAATCACAATCACGCTCCATTTTAAATGTGTCCCTAGGTTTATTGGGATCATCACCATTGCTGCCGCCCCAGCCACCGGAGCCCTGAGCTGCCTGGAACGAATTCTCAGCGGCGGCTCCGCCCCAACCTTCGTTTTCTCCTTGAAAGGCTAGCTGTCTCATTTCCCGGGAAGCCATAAGACCGTCAATTTGACTGAGCTGTAGATCCGCTAACAACTGGGTCACTGCTGACAAAGCGATATCTGTTTGGCTCATATTCCCCTTGTCTGAAGATATGTTTGATGGGAAACTCTCCAACTTTGACTTTGACGCCTGAAATTCTGAACAGCCAATGCTGACCGTCATCAGGCCTGCCGTTACCACAACTGTTTTTATCGTTCGAACAAACATTTTACTCTCCTTCGTCAACTGTCGCTTGAATCTTCAAGCATGCAATTGCTCAATTAATAATTATAATCTTCCAATAAACTACTGAGCAAACGCACCTGTTTTCAGTTCAGATAGATAAGAGCGACCCGTTGATCAATTCCCCCTTTTCTTCAGTGAGGCCAAGTAGGTAATGAGCCGCTGTTTTTCTGTATCTATTAAATTCAAAAAAAGTTTGGGAGGCATCTTTTCCAGATCATCGTTCGACATTCTGATACGCTCAATTGCCCGATCAATTGTTGCTATAGAGTTTAATCCAAGTAGCTCCGCATTAAATTTTGCTCTACTAATAGACGAATCAACTTTTGAGTTATGACAGGGCAGGCAAGCTCTCTCCAAAAGCTGTTTATCATCTAAGTTTTGCGCAGCTAATAGGCCCCGCTCACGCAAATCAATCTCAGAATCCTTGTTGACTTTACTCAGAAAGGGAACGCTAGCCAGAGTGGCCTGGCCTGAGACTGCTGCTCGATATTTTTTTGTGAAGCTATTGAGACGATCGGGATCGCTTTGTTTGCACTTGGAATAGGGCATTGAAACTCCTCCAAAGGAATCCAAACCCAGGAATAAATTTCTTCGTTCATATTCCTCAAACCAAGTGGGGCTTAGGACGTCGGGATTTTCAGTATTTTCTGATTCAATTTGAAATGAATTGTAAAAGTCGTTTCCGTGAGTTCTCCCTTTAAATCCATTGTTATTAACGAAAAATTCCAAATTTTCCGCCTTCATTCGAGGAAAGCGCTGTAGCGGTATTCCCGCATAGAACCCTTCACCACTATGGGCAGCCTCAAATTCTTCCGTCAAAGATTTACCACAATCAGTGTCGGAGCTCATCCAGTGAGTCCACGGTAGACTTGCTTCTGCCATTCTCAATTTCTTTTCTGTCCCGTGACCTCCAGGCTGATGACAATTTGTACAATCAAATGCCGTGTTCGCAAGAGAAACATCCTCATAGAAAGAGAGATTCACCCATCCTGCTTCGGACGATTCGACAAAGTATTCCCCTGGTTGACAGCCACCTGGCTTCTTTTCACAAGGAATATCATAGTCGAGTAGATAGAATGCTAATTCCTTGCTTTGTGGATCTTTGGCAATGATTTCAACCAAGGTTAACTCCCCTCTCTGGTATCCGATAGCCAATGCCTCAGCATCTTGTTGAAATCGAGTAAAACCAATACATCGCGGATTGAGAACACTCACATCATTTCGCACCAATGAAACTGAGTTCGTGGTACAAGAAAAGTTGGTATCATTAATTGAAATCCCTAAGATTGAGTAAAGGTCTCTAAGGCCTTTGATCTGCGGACGATTAGGTTGACAGAAGGCCTTTCGAAACTTGTCAGATCCTGATTTTGCGCAAATCACATCAAGTGACTGTTGATTCTTCGGAAGTTTATCAAGGGCATTTTCAAGCTTCAACCCACTCGATGGCATTAAAGAATTCCCTGATTCGCCAGGATTAACTGAGGAAGAGCTTTTCAGGTCGGGACTGCAAGCCACCGTAGAAAACAAAAGCACTACCAGAGATATCTGGAAAATTGAGTTTAACGAGCCAAATTTTGGCTTTAATGGCGTTCTAACAATTAGAAAGTCAATCAAGAACATTTACCATTCTCCCAATGATCTCCGCTTCAATTGCAACGGATATGCCGATCGGAATCCGTCTAAATGAGGCTAAATTTGACCCTATTTGATAAAATCCAACGACTGGCTAAAAACTCAACAATTTTTTGGATAACCCAAGCCATTGCACCCCCTTGATGGGAGCGAACTTTAGGGTTGAGCCCTGATGTCCGATAAGCCTTGATGTGGCGATTGCCTTTGTCGAATCGGCATCGCTTATTGGAGTCGGAGTGAAACACTTAGGCGGAACATTAAAATTGATAGCACTCTTTCTTTTGGTCATCTTGGGTTTTTCATCTTTGTACCAAAGCTGCTCACCAGTTCACAATGAAAAGAGTTCCAGCCAAACCAGTCAATCCTCGCTCGCCATATACAAGCAAACTCTTTATCCTTTAGTCTCCAGCAATTGTGCCGCCTGCCATGGAGCACAACAAAGTCCCCTCTTTGCCGTCAGCGATCCTGGGTCGTCACACAGCCTGCTTCTGAATTCCCAATTGGTGAATCTTACTTCCCCTGATCAATCGAAATTGGTCAAAAAAATTTCTGGTGGGCATTCGGGAATCCCCGTCAATCTTTCCAACGATCTTAGATCCGCTATTACCGAGTGGAGTCGACAATTGGGTAGCATAGATGATCAAAGTGATCCATCCGTAAAGGCCACTTTTTCGTATATTCACGAAAACATTCTGGCTCCAAAATGCCTCTCTTGCCATCAGCCCGGTGGGAGAAGAGCTCAAACTGATTATTCAAATTATGGCACCACAATCAGTACCGGAAAGATCACCGCCGGAGATGCCCAAGCAAGTCAGCTTTACACACAGTGTTTCTCTCAGGCTATGCCTCTGAATGGCACCGTATTGAATACAAGCCAACTCGACGCACTAAGAGACTGGATCAATGCTGGGGCTCTCGAAAACTAGCCTGGTCCTTGCCAACATTTTCCCTTTCATAAATTCTAATTGCTTTGCTAGGATCGAGAAAATGGTGCGTTCAATTTTCCTTTCTGCATTGATCCTGGTCATGACTCTAGGAGTCTCTGAAGGAGTTGCTCGAATAGTCTCCAAATACTTAGGAATCCCGCAGACTGTTTTTCAAACAAGAACTTACAGATTCGACAGTCAATTGGAAATCCTCCAATGGGCCCAGGACATGAAACCTCATCCTTTGTTTGGATTTATGCGTGAAAAGAACTTGTCTCTCATTGGAGATGCAAGAGAACATCATCCTGCTAATGAGTTTAGAATTCTTCTATTGGGCGGCTCAGTCGCAGAAATATTTGGCGATTGGACACATTTTGAGGAAATATTAAAGCAAAGAATTTCAGGCTTGAGAAATCTGGACGTTAGACTCCTAAACCTAGCAACCGGGGGATATAAGCAGCCGCAGCAATTCTTTATACTGAGCTACCTTATTGACCAAGTAGATCTTGTCATTAATATTGATGGGTTCAATGAGCTGATGAGCCATGACGACGATTTTTATTCTCCACTTGAATATCCCATTTTTTGGAACCGTTACTTTTCTGAAAATTCATTTAATTATGGCCTATTTACTGCTCAAGCCTCAGTTCGATATTTATACCAGTTCATCAATTTTTTGCCCCAGCGCTTCGAGTATCTATCAAGTAGTCGGGCCTTTTATTTTTTCTGGTCGAACTTAAGGACTATTCTTGTTAATAGTTTTAGTCGCCTCGAGAGATTGAATCGAGATAAGCTCAATGAGGGGCGGAAGCTAATGAGACCTCCAGATGATGTGGAATCCATCGGAAGAAAGAACCTTGCTGTCTGGAAGAAGTATCAATCCCTATCGGCAATGGTCGCAAAAAGCAGAAACCTCCCCTACATCTCATTTGTCCAACCTAACCAATACCTAGAGGGATCCAAATCACTTTCATACAGGGAAATTGAAAATTTCATCAATCCGGCATGGGCGGCCTTTCTCAATCCACGAATGAAAATGTTGAGCGATACGGCTGATGAATTGGCCAAATCTGGACTGCCTGTTAGGAATCTCATGTGGATATTCAAAAACGAACAACAGGATCTCTACATTGACAGTTGTTGTCATTTTAATGACTTGGGAAACAAGATTATGGAAAACGCCATATTAGACGAAATCCAAAAGGTCTGCTCTGCAAATAGGAATTGCTTTAGAAATCATAAATGAGACTGGAAATTTCTTAAATAGTACAAACAATAAGCAGGGCAATAGCCGTATTCAAACATAGAGGAACTCATGGACCTAAGAGATATGATTGAGCAGGAAAGCCTCCACTTGCACCGATTAGCCGATTTGGTTACCGATGCAATCAAGGAAGAACAGTTGCTTTCATCGAGACTTCTTGAAATTGAACATGACTCAGAATTGAGCTTTGGACAGATGCTGGCTGACAAAGTGGCCGATTTTGGTGGCAGCTGGATATTCATAATTATTTTTTTTATCGCTATATCAGGATGGATCCTTCTTAACATTGTCTTTTTGAAAAGTCAGCCTTTTGATCCATATCCATTTATCCTCCTTAACTTAATTCTCTCGTGTCTTGCGGCCATCCAGGCGCCCGTCATCATGATGAGCCAAAATCGACAGGAAGAAAAGGATCGGAGACGAGCTCGGAGTGACTATATGATTAATTTAAAAGCCGAAATGGAAGTTAGAAATCTACACCGTAAATTGGATCTTCTCATCTCAGAACAAATGAGCTCCTTATTTAAGATTCAACAGGCGCAAATGGAAGTCCTTCTTAAACTTGAAAAATCAATAAAATAAATCCGTCTTCATTTGAATCAAATGCCTGAGCAGAAAAATCTGAATCTTCTGTCGTAACTGCTACTGACAAATCTTAGAATGTCCAACAGCCTTTGAATTATCAGCGACAGGAACAATGACATCTAGGGCCGAAGAGGCCGACCTTTAAACCTTGTAGCGGGCGATTCGATCCTCCTCTTCAGAGAGAGGCCGATCAGCTTCTCTCGAACCACAAGCGATTTCTTCCAGCCCAGCAAGTTCGACAAAAATTTCACTAAAATCATTTCACTCCCTCCATTTTTTCATTCCCTTTTCATGAAAGATCACAAATATTACTGACACTATGGCAAAACCGATGATCTGGGTATTCTCGATGAGTTTTCTATTTAGTTGCTTAAGCAGTTGGCTGTCCCCCAAGTTTCTTTCTTGGTATGCCAGTCCGCCGGTCCCAATTGGCGTTAGCTGCGACGGAGCTATCACATGGGTCATGAACAAACTCATCTTGGCTCAGAGCATTAGCACTCTCGTGGGCGGCATCGTCGGATTGACAATTTACCTTTGGATTCGCAGTAGACCCAAAAAAGCCCAAGCAGTTACTCCGCATCAAGTATCAAATTTGAACGATCCATCAAAGTCGAGCTTTTAGACAGGAGTTAAAAGTTGTCCATACCAAAGCGAAACGGATCGCTTTGATGCTTTGCAAGAGTATGCCAACTTATTGAAACTACAAAGATTTTTTGACTTGTAGTAAACTGATAATACGAGCTTTATCGGAATGGGCATTGCATTAATCACGTGGAAGTGGGGGTGGTCACGTGAGGAATATTTCAAAGAGAAATTTCAACTATATTTGGATTTGGAAAAAAGCTTGCCGTTGCCGCATTTCTAGGCCTTCTTCCGTTTCTGTTTCAGAACTGTGGTGACGTTAATTTTCAAAGCCTTCCTTTAAGCTACAATCCCGTTAATGCAAACCTTGGTAACATCACCCCTAAAGGGGCTCTCACTATCAATAAGAGCGCGGAATTTACGAACAGCCAACAGGTACTTCTTGAGATCATGGCACAGGGAGCAACCACTATGGCTCTGGAAAATGGGCACTGCCCAGATCCAGACAAAGCCTCGTGGCAGGATTTCACCCCAGAAGTTAGTTGGTCACTGGCCGATAACGATGGCAACAGCCAAGTTCATCTCATTCTCAAGGGAGACACTGGAATCATTTCCTTATGTATCAGTGCCAGTATTGTATTGGATCGAGAAGTTCCGGTCGTTCAGGTTTCAAGCGGCCCCAGAAACCTGGAAAATACGGCTATGGCCAGCTTCCTATTTCACACGACTGATGAAGTCAGCGGGATTGACAAAATCTATTGCCAGAATCCTGGCTCGTCCGAATTCGCTGAGTGCAATACCCTAACAGAAATCCAAAATTTGGCCGAAGGTTCGCATGGATTATCCTTCTACGTGACTGATAAAGCCGGAAACAGATCCGCCTTGGCTCTTTATTCTTGGACTATTGATCTCACGCCACCAACAGTACAAATAGTTGCTCCTCTCCTGGCTTCACCATTGACGGTAAAAGCAGGTGCCGTCTCTTTTCAAGGAGATGATAGGGGTGGCGCAGGCATTCTGGGCTTCTACTGCTCACTTGACAATGTTGAAATCTCGAATTGCTCATCTCCGGCGCTTCTACAAAACCTAGGTGACGGCAACCACACTTTCAGAGTGAAAGCGATCGACAAGGTCGGCTGGGAATCATCGGTCTCCGAATATCAATTTATGGTCGACACACAGCCTTCAAGCATTTTCGCCGTACTGGGTATCACTGGAGGAATTGACACAAAAATTGATAATTATCTCTCAGAGATCGCTTCACCAATCATAACTTGGACCAAATCCGAAGGTGCTCAATCCTATCAAGCAACCGTTTTTACCAACGATTTGTCTCATACGATTTGTGGGCCTCTCGCTGTCGTCGGAGAAGCTTCGCTAGTAGCAGCGCTTCCAAATTGCGCGCTGGCTGACGGGAGTAAATACGTCGCTCGCGTTTCGGCATATCGAAATGGTCTTGAACAAAAGGCTCCCGATTTTCCATTTACTGTTGATGCCTCAGCACCTGTTATTAACATTGTCAGTTCGGCCAAATCAGATGAGCTCAAGAAAATAAATGTTCAATTTCGGGTTTCAGACATCGGATCTGGATTGCAGAATGCCACTTGTTACAAAGCATTTCAGACGACAGATCTGGCCTCTACCGACTGCACCAATCTCACTAGTATCGAGTACGTCGATCTAGTTCCAGGCACTTACCAATTTTACATAAAGGCCATTGACAAGCTTGGCCATGAGTCTCAATCAGAAACAGTAAGCTTAAATATAGCATGCCCTCCGGGGCAAAGCATCGTGGACGGAATCTGTCGAAATACGGCGTTTACCGAATGCCGAGAATTTGTGGAGCTTGACACCACAGCAAATCAAATTGTCATTCCCTCCTTAGCAGAAACTGGTAAGTGCTATTACAAAATGATCATCAGTGCCGTCAATCATCATTCGTCTGGATCTGCCGGTGAGCCTCGTGCCATGGATGTTCTGTCTCGTGACCACAATTCAAGCTCGGCCACACCTTCTCATCCATTTGTCCTGGGCGAGAGTCAGCTGAATTTTTTGGTCAATGGACCTCGAATTGTTTCCCTATCGAGCACGGCTTCTGCAGATGGATCTATGTCTAAACTAAAAATAGACAACTTCTTTCTCGTTGAACTCACCTCGCAAGGCTTGAATCCACAACGACTCGCCCGCGGAACGACGGACTCACAACCCTGGACCAATAACAGCAGAACGACGGTTGGACCGATACTGGTAAACAACCAGCCAGTTAATGATTTCCAATCTTACGCAAGTGGGGGAACAGCTCTCGTCCCTTACATTGACGTATCTGGAAATTTTCAATCTGGAGTGCCAACGACCGTACGTGTGCGCCAGCTCGATTGCGGAGGATCTGCAGAGGCCTCCAATGTATTTCTGATTATTCGTTAGTTCTGAAAAATAGCCTCTCACCAAAAATGGAGAGGACAGCTACATCAGAAGCATGAAGAAGGGGCGGAAGAATTCTGTTCCCTCTGAGAGGGCTGTTTTGTCCGCAATAACTCGAATTCAGGCAGCAAGGAAAACAGGTTTTCCTTGCGAAATTTATCCTTTGATAACGCTGCACGCAGAAATTCTGGCAACAAATCTTGTCGATCCTCCATCTCCATAAAATGAATGGCCTCATCCACTGAGTTCAAATAGTAAAGAAATTTCCTCATCGTTGGCCGATCTTGCATCAGTCTTTCAGCTTTTGATTTTGCCTCCAGCAAATTATTTTTAGCCAAGGATTTGAGGTGCGGAGGAAGTATCTGAGTTCGATAGTGAAAGGGGTGATAAAGATTGAACAACTGAGGAATTGGCATCACGCGCTCGAAATTGTCCCCCAAATATTTAAATAGGTGATGCACCTGCGTGATGTTATAGGTCTGAGCGGTACATGCTACCATAATATGGCCCATTCGATATTTATCATAATTTTCTTCCAAGTCGCTCAGATTTCTGCTGATTGTTTCCCAATTTGATGGATGTCTGATGTAATCATTTAACCTACCGAACGCATCGATGCTGGCATAGACACGCACTCGATGAAATTTTGGCCAGAGTTCTTTGACTTCGTCCGGTATCGTCGTCACGTTTGTGTTATAAGAAACCGAAATGCTGCGCGAGTATCCTTCGCTGACACACATCTTCATTGCCTCAAGCATCTGTCGAACGACCATTGGTTCGCCGCCCGCAAAATGAAGATGCCGCAAAGAAGGTATTTGTCTTTTAAAGTGCACCCAAACTTCTGGATTTTCATAATATTTGAAGCGGCGAAAAGATTCCAATTCCTCATCAGATTTACCAAACCAATTCTGATCAACTTTTGACCAGTCCTTAATCCACTTAGAGGAAGAACGAGGATTGCACATGCGACAGGCCAGGTTACACGTGTTACCCAAGCGAAAATCAACAGATCTAATTTTGACTTTGGTCTTTCCATCGGGCTGGGTATCATTGATCATTCGGGTGATAAACTTCGAATTTGAAAAGTTCTCAATTTGACGACGACTAATACCCCCTCCATTCTCTGTTTGCTTGCATCTCTCACAAAATGTGGGCCATTCTCCTTTCATGAGCTGAACACGAAGGTTTCTCATGAATTCAGTATTCATAAGAATCTCGTCATCCTGAATCCTGTTTACATTGATCTTGAGATTATTCTCGTCCCTATTGTTGTTGTCGTACTCCTCACTCACGCAACAAACCTGCACTTCGCCGCCGATATTTGTAAAACGATGAACCCAAGGCAAAACGCAAAACGTTGGAGAGACCCGATCTCCGGCTTTAGGATCAAAACTGTTTCCAGAGTCTTCCGCTTCCCCCACTCTCACTCCCATTTGTGATAAAAGATATGGCTACACTCAAGAGCCTCTTTCTCTCTTCATCTGAAATGCCTTTATGTACTTCAGAAAACATAAAACGAAGAAATTCCAGCAATACAAAATCCATGAAATCCATCTAAGAAACCAAATCTAAGAAAGTAACATTTCAAAAAATGAAACATTGGACGAGTCGCAGCTTTAAAAAGAAAGAAACTTCCATTGGCTTCGACTAACCTTTCAGCTGCGAGAGATGTATAGCGATTTACTGTCAGAATGTGCTGTTCAAGCGAAGGGATTGAATAATGAAACAGTAGCCCCTTGAGCTTGTTTATTTGAAGGGGTTCGGAAAAAACGAGATGCTCGTGAACAAAAGATTTGTTCCATTGACCCAATTTTCGAGGGAAAAGCCTCATTTGGTAATCAGGAAACCACGAAGAATGGTGAATCCAAGTTCCGCAATAATTTGTCAACCTATTCAAGGAAAAAACACCCGATAGATTTGGCTTTAAATGGAGGATTTCCTGACGCAATTCGGATGACAATTCTTCATCAGCATCAAGGGATAAAATATAATCTGACTGAGCCAAACTGTTTCCGAAGTTCTTTGTCTCTCCATATCCCCGCCATTCCGTCTGAACAAATTGAATATCGGGAAAAGGCGCGACAAATTTGTGGTGTACCGTCCACACTGAATGAATCAACAACAATAATTTCCTCTACGAGGCCCTGCAAAGAATCAAGGCAACGAAAGATATTTTTCTCTTCATTCTTTGTAATGATCACTGCTGAAATTGTGGCCATATTAAACTCGACTACCAAGGAGATTCAAATAAATTGAGTGAGTCTCAAGAGCCATTTTTCGACAATCGAAATTCTCTACCACATAGCTTCGTCCAGAACTGATGGACTGTCTACGAGAATTTGCCCTCATGATATTTCGAGCGAGGGCCTGAGCATCACCTTTGGGAGAAAGCAATCCTAGGTCGCTGTCCCGAATTATTTCGGGTATCCCCCCGACTGAAGTGGCCACAACAAAACAGCCGGCCAGTAAGCCCTCTAGGAGAAGACTACCGAGTCCCTCATTGTTTGAGGGCATAACTAACAAATCAAGACCAGACAGAAATTCAGGAACATAATCAATAAAACCAAGAAACGTCACCCGATCATCGACCCCCAATTCTTGTGCCATTTCCTCAAGCTGATTCCTTAAAGCGCCGTCCCCAGCGATGACACAATGAAAAAGAAGGCCCTCTTCTTTCAAGTGTTTCACGGCCCTCAATAAGGTGTCTGTCCCTTTTTGATGGGTCAAGGCCGAAGCATTTCCTATGAGAAAGATGTCAGACTCAGATTCCATTTTAAGAGCGTTCAAAAGACTTTGGCGTGCTTTTTTCTTCTCAATTTTTTCATAGGGAGATGGGTCAACACCATCACGGATGACATGAATTTTTTCTTCCCTCACTCCGTAATCAACTAGGATGTTTCGAATGCATTCGGAAACAGCTATGTATTCGTCCACCAATTGGTTTCTGTATTTGCGACCAGAGAAGAAATTCCTTTTGATTCTATTGTCCACCCGTCTATGGACTACCAGCTTCAACTGGGGAGCAAACCTCCTGACCCATATTGCCAACGAATGACCGCCTGAAGAATGAGCATCAATAAGATCAATCTTGTTGTTCCTGCAAAACATAACCAGATGAAGAATAGAGTTAAGGTTAAGTGGATTTTTTGATGGAAGTGCCATAGCACGATGCGCTAATAATTTCAGACGCTCGTACCCTGGCGTTCCTGCCGGATAGGCGACATAGTTCTCAACTCCGACTGAATTGAGGCCCCGAATCAAAAGTCGAATTTGATTCTCTCCCCCACGCCATGAACTTTCGTTACCAATATGAAGAACTCTCACGAGCCGACTCGTCCTTTAGTTAATAAAGGAAATATCCAAAGACCTCATTTTACCCCTCTTAAGCCACTCCCTCTTCTCTAACAAAAGGACTGATTGTTCAAGATCACTTTGGGGAGATATTTCAAAAATATCCTGATTTCTTCAGCTCAGGGAGAACTTGGTTGGTTTAATTGGAGACTCCATCTACTTCCAAACTGCCAACTACGAAAAGCGAGGTTTGCAAGCGAATAACTGTTGGGGTCGACAAAACTGTCGGGGTACGGGCCGACTATTTCCTTTTTTCCTATTAATTTAGGAAGAATGTGAGGAACCATGGCCTCACCGACCAAGTAAATAGGCAATGACTGGAACTGGTCCCCCCCATTGACCGGTACTTCGACCTGAGCGGCGACTGGAATTGCCTCTCCGTGGTTTTCACTTTCAGACTCCGAAGAAATCCATCCCATCACTGGAACAAGTCTTGCGCCGTGTGAAATAGTTCTGAGGACATCCGGAGTTCGATCTTGAGACCCTGCCGAAACAAAAACATTGTCGAAATCTCCAGTTGATCCGTCAGAGAACTTAACACTGTATCCGCCAATTAACTGCTGACTGACCCTCTCTACGTTGGGATAAATCGGCTGTAACTTGTCTATCTCAATTGCGCCCGCCAACCTCGAGTAACGTGAGTAAATTATATGCTCGCCCCTAACCATCAAGAAACCAGGAGAACAGCGAAGCTCATCTAGAAATTCGCCCTCGTTTTCAAATACTTGCCCAGCCCAAACGATGGAACCTTTGTACTGAGTCAAATTCGCCAAGCCCGCACTTTCTGGTTTTCTCGGATCAAGACCCAAAATATATTCAATCAAATCTCGGCTTTCATTTCCATGGCCTATGATCAATGTTCTTTCTCTTCGAATCCTATCAAGAAAGGATCTCCCCTCTTGTTGAGCTGCTAGATAAACATCAGAGTCGGTTCCGAAGGACAACGGAATCTGTCCAGTTCTAAAATCTGTTGATTGACGATCGAAAAGTCTAAGGCTTTTCACATCCTGAATTGGGATTATGGAAACTCTCAATCCCGTCTCCAAAACAATAGACCGAGCCTGAATTGTAAGACCTTGGCCTGTCACCACCTGAGCCGTCTGGGAATTAAAATCCCATGAAATAGAAGTGACCGTTGTATGATCCAAAAGTGGCACGCCCGATTCAGCCAGGGTGAGTAGCGATTGCTCATATTGCCGCTGATTATCAAAAAAGAGCAATCCCCCATCAGATCCCGATAGTTTCCCGTTATCAGAATGGTAGTCACTCCTAAACACTTCATGCCACGGCTTAAGTTCAGGTAATTTAGGACCTCGCGACTCGTACACTCCTGACGATCTGAAGCCCGAACGAGGGAGCACGTCAGATCTAGCTGCTTTTTCACTTAAACCGAGTAAATCAGCGGTTCTGAAAGATGACCCTGGAAATGGAAACGGATCATTGCCAATCTCAATCTTTCCTAAGGAACTTCTCCGCCAAATAACTGGAGTCTGTGAAGCAGATGGCGAAAGCCTCAATGCCGGTGCCACCCCATCCGGACTTGCCACCAAGACTTTGGGAAATTCTGGCTTTATATGAATTGAATACGGTCCGCCAGTGGTTCCGGGCACATGTTTCCTTACTGCTCGCAAAGCGTCAACTGCCCCTCCGACAAAATTTAATGCTTGAGAGCCGGCACCTACAACCAAAGCGTCAACTCCTCCAAAACTCGCAATGCCCCCCTTAGCAATTTCATCTGCAATGGCCTCAGCCCGCAATTTTGTGTTGGCCTCGGCAACACCCACCGCTTGCAGATAGACCGACCTCAGATCTTCACCAGAGGCTAAGATTGCTTTTCTTTTTTCATAAACCGTTGTAATTTCTCTAGCTTCAGCTTCACTCCAGATGGAATCCAATGCTTTCAACTTGGGAGAGTGCACCAATCTCTTTTGACAGCGAGAGCCTGCACCAGCTGCGCTGAAGACTGGAAAGCATGCAATAAGGATTGCCAAATGCTTAATAACACAAACCATTTTTAAGTCTCCTCGCCCCATTTGCAGACATTGTCCTAAATCCTAGATATTTACGCTTATGATCCGAGGGTACTCCCTCTGCAAGACACGTGCTCGGAACTATCGATCCATTCATTTTCCAACGCAGCCACGTCAAAGAAGTGTGTTGCTTAAGATGAGACTCGCAAGGGTAAAGTAGATCACGAGACCCGTCACATCCACGAGGGTCGCTACAAAGGGGGCCGAAGCACTGGCAGGATCAAAACCCAACCTCTTTAAAAGAAAAGGAAGCATAGATCCCGCCGTTGTGCCCCAGAGCACCACACCTACCAGACTTGAAGAAACTGCAAATGCAACAAGCAGATAATGTTCTCCATAAATGGGGCTCCAATGCTGCCAAAGGGTGATCCTCAAAAGCCCGATCACTCCCAAGATTGCCCCCAAAGTCAATCCTGAAGCAATCTCTCGTATCAACACCCTCCACCAATCCCTCAGCCGAATTTCTCTCAATGCCAATGCTCGGATAATAAGAGTCGAAGCCTGAGATCCAGAATTTCCTCCTGAACTGATAATCAAGGGAATAAATAAGGCCAAAATAACCGCTTTTTGAATTTGATCTTCGTAATACCCCATTGCAGTGGCCGTGAACATCTCTCCGATAAAGAGGATGGTTAACCACCCCGCCCTCTTTTTAATCATACTCAAAAAATTCACCTTGAAATAGGGAGCATCCAGAGCCTCCATACCTCCAAGTTTTTGAATATCTTCGGTCGCCTCAATCTGAACAACCGTCGCATTGTCATCGTATGTGACAATGCCCTTCATTCGCTGATTCCTATCGACAACGGGAATAGCCACAAAGTTAGTCTGGGTGAACACTCGAGACACTTCCTCTCGATCCATCTCTTCGGATACAGTGACCAATTCTGATGTCATGATATCTTTAATGAGCTTCTCACGCGGAGCCATCAAGAGATCACGAAAGGACACTATCCCTTTCAGCCTCTGTTCGGAATCCAAAACATAGGCGTAATAGATGATTTCCACGGGCGTGCGAGCCTGAGCGCGAAGATACTGAGTTGCTTCGTCAATCGTCATATCGGGTCGAAGTCGAATATACTGAGGATTCATTAATCCCCCAGCATTGTCTTCTTCGTAGGCAAGAAGTCCCATGACTTCCCTCCGAGTATGACTATCTAATACGTTGAGAGCTTCGGCCTGCTGATCTTTTGAGAATTTTTGAATTAAATCAGCCGCATCGTCTAGAGCTAAAAGCCGAAGCCAGGAACGTTTCTCAAGCAAAGACTGCTTTTCTATTAATTCCAACTGATCGTCAACGGAGAGGTTTAAAAATAGCTCCTCAGCATCAGGACGCGAAAGTTTTGAAAAGATCTCTTTCCGCAATTCAGAATCAAATTCTGCCCACTGCTCGCGAAGACCATTAATATTACCGAAATCCAATTCACCAGGGTTCAACTCCATAATGCCCTCCGTTGCTTGGCCAGCAAAAACCACCCCAAAAGTGCTCCCACCGGATCGAAATCAGATTTTATCGGAAAGTTATACGAAACAAACGATACTCGCATCACATCCGCCTCGAAGCTCAAAGCGAAGATGCGGATGAGTCACGACTGGACCTAACCCCAAACTTGGCTATGAGATTTCACTTCAGTTTTTCCGTCGGGGTCGTCGTCCATTTTCCTCTATTTTTTTCGAAAGTTTTGTCATAGAAATCTCTTAGGGTTTATACTTTTGTTAGGGACCTTGTCAAATTATCTGAACAGATCTAGCCCCTTCAAAATCTCTTATCGGAGAAAAGGCCGATATTTCCACTCAACGAACCGATCGGATGAAAACAGGATCTATCTTCGGCGAGATCGGAGTTCATCGGCAACTTCTCTCTGAAATCTTGAATATTTTTGTGATTCTTTCAAATCAAGAGTTGAAAGCGTGACGTTCCTTTGCAATGCTTGCCAAGAGTTGCCACCTCTCCCTGGCAATTGGACCGAGGCCAATGGCAGCCAAAAGCCGTAGTAGACGGCTGTGCAATCTAGAAAAGGAACAAGACTTTGTTTATGGTCATTAAGAAGAAACATATGGAATCTGTCTGCCAGGCCCTTTTGCTGAGTCTGGTCCTTTATTTTATCATGAGACACTTTTCGTTCTTGATATCCGAAGAAACCAAACAGAAAGTTACCACTCATTTGGAAGTTCTCACGCGGATTACCGGATCGAATTCAGCCCTTACAATTATTTTTTTAATGGCTGCGCACCTCGTTTGCTCTTATTTCAGCCTTCCTTTTTGCGCTCTCATCAACGTGGCCAGTGGTTATTTATTGGGATTTTGGCCTTCTATCTTATCAATTTTTTCCATAACGTTTTTCAGCGCCGCTCTTGGATACGCGACGGGGCGATATGGTTTTAATTTTATCTCTCATAAATTTCCAAGAATTGGCCGTCAATCAAAATTAATCCAGTTCAATCCGGATTTAGGCGCGCGCAAATTTCTTTATTTGGTTCTCTTAAGGCTAAGTCCTCTCTTTCCCTTCGGAGTGCTAAATTTCACTTTTGGCTATACTCGGCTCCCAATTTTGTATTTCTTTGCCTCGATATCCCTGGGTGCCTTCTTCAACATAGCGCTATTGATCCAAGCTGGAGTCTCACTTAAAAAGGTTCAGAGCTTTGACATCCAAGAATTCGGAAATATCCTCGCAATTTTTTTCCTTTTCCTATTTCTCTTTCTTGCGTTGATATTTAAAAAATTGAAAGTCCCCTTGGCATCTAAAATTAGCAGAATTGAGCAAGGTCACTAGCGACAGTAGCCTAAAATCAAATTTACTTGATAAGTCCTTGGACAGGCAAGGACGGGCGACGTCCATCCCACCGAAATCCCCTTTTTCACAATAGTAGAGTCACTGATGCGTCAATTCTATTTCACAGGATGGCTCTTCGAGCTTTGTGCTGGTCCACTCGACCTCTCCTATCGACGCATTTGCGATTATTTTACCTTGATGCCTCGAACGGAAGAAAATAAGATTTATGCAATCCTCCCTTTTCGCGCAGATATTGAACAATCTGAAGGAGTTCAATTCGGATGAATATCGACACAGAAATTCCGGAAAAAAACTCAATTCCCGTCTCATGCGATCAATTGCAGGCGCCTGAGCCGATCGTTCATGCCTCTCGGAACTCAATAACAATGCAAAGAATCCAGGATTATCGTCAAATTTTCGGCCAGCTGCCAAGCCAAGAGCAAGGTCTTCTCTTTTCTTGGCTCTACCAAAAAGCTCCCCATACTAGACGCTATTATCAGCGCGTCTGGGTTGAGTTTCTTGACCTTTTTGAAAATTCCGTCCGATCTTTAAAGGAAATCGAAATTGGCCACTTGGTTGTATTCTTAAAATCAAAGACCAACCTCAAAGCTGCTTCCCAAAATCTCACCAGGAATTCCCTTTCGTCCTTTCTCACCTTTCTCACAAAAACTGGTTTTTTCGAAAGAAATCCGGCCGTCAGCCTATCTCCAATTAGAGTTCCCAACAGAATTGGGTCAAAGATACTTTCCAACGAACAGATCTTGAGAATGCATGACCTTGAATCAAGCCCTAGAAATCGTGCAATAATGAAGCTTCTCTACTTTTCTGGCATGAGAGTCGGTGAGCTTTGTTCCCTAAAAATTGGAGATATTCGACGAAAGGAGGCATCGCACTCTCTCATCCAAATTCTTGGAAAAGGAGCCATCACCCGGAATCTACTCGTCCCTAACGAGATCATAGAGGAAATATGGACCTACCGAATTGAACACAATCTCGGAGTAGATCCTCAGTCCCCTCTATTTATGTCCACAAAGGAACCTTGCGGTTCTCTCTCAACAACGCAAGTTTTTCGAATTATAAAAAAGGCCGCTAAAAGAGCTAAAATCGATCCTGTTCCCAGCCCACATTGGTTTCGCCACACTTCGGCGACTCATGCTCTTGAAAATGGAGCTCCAATTCACGTGGTCCAAAAGACCTTAGGGCACCAAAACATTGCGACAACCGGTCGATATCTCGAAGCCAACCCAAAAGAATCAAGTTCCCAGTGGCTTAAGTGGATTCCAAATGACCAAAAAAAATAGACAAAAATTCCTGCAGATTTTTGCATTTGTTGCCTTTTTCTTTGTTGCTTTGATCATTCTTCATTTTTTTTATGTTCAAAATTATAATCAAGAAATTTTACAAAAGGCACGAGACAACGGGGTTTTACTTTGGAACCAAAACAAAATTCCCGAGGATGATGGATACATATTGGTTCAGTCCTTTGGAATCGGGTGCTCTCTTATTAAAAGGGATGGGTCCCTCACACGAAAACTCAACGGAATGCATTGCAACATGATGGAAAACGGGGATTTGATCACGGCTCTCTACGCAGACAATTTTCACGGATCCATTACAAAGATGAGAAACTACAATAGAATTTGGGAAGTTCCAAATTTCGTTTCTCATGACATTTCCATTTCCCCAATAGATCAATCAATTTGGTATATAAATCTTGAATTTGAAAATATGGAAAACCGGCGCAATAAGATTGATTCTATTGTCAATATCTCTCAGTCTGGAGAGGAGATTCTGCGTTGGCGTCCCGAAGATCATTTGGGAGAAATCGAATCATTGATAGATGGGCCATTGAAAGAGCCCAGCTATTATAAAGTGGATACGATTGAAAATGGGTCATTTGGTCGTTTTCACATCAATTCCGTGGAGATTATTCCGCCAAATAACTTAATGAAAGATCATCCAGAATTTCGAGCAGGTAACGTACTTATATCTGACAACTACAACGGAATTGCACTCATTTTCGATAAGGAAAACAGAAAGGTTGTCTGGGCCTTTCAGGCCGCATCAAAGTGCGGAATTCACAACGCCATTTGGTTGACCAATGGTCGAATTTTAGCATTTTCCAACCGAAGCGCAACAAGTCCAAGCATTTCAAATGAAAAACTTGTAACTCTTTGTCATAGAGGAGAACAATATCATGTCCCCGGCGTTGCGTCTTACATAGAGGAAATTGACCCCGTTTCCCGCAAAGTAGTTTGGAGTTACACCGAACCTCCTGTTGGCGGGATGTGTTGCAGGGGACTCGGATCAGTGCAGAGGCGAGACAACGGAAATACCCTCTTTTCATATGGATGCGAACACAGTTCTATTGTTGAAATTGATTCGTACGGAGCAATATTGTGGAAATGGCGGTATCCACAGCCAACCAACGGAAGTGCTGAGTCGCCAAAACAAATCTACCGCGCTGAGTGGCTACCCAACCATCTGGTAGACAGATGGATAGAAACGCAGTGACATACAACTTTGAGCAGATGCCTCCATGTTAGGGTTTCCCGACATTTTTCTTGTCTATCTAAACTAGTTAATTATAATTTCAATAGGTACGCGAAGGGGATCTCTGAGAAATGAAAAAGTTATTGTTCCTCTGTAGCCTTTTTATTTTGGCATTTTTTGTAACATATTTTGTCCGAAGGAATATTCAAAGGACCGATACAAAAACTAAGCTGTATTGGCTGATCCCCGACGGTGTGCGCGCCGAACCGGACACCTTTACCCTTTATCAATGGGCCCAACGGGGAGATCTTCCAAATTTTAAAACAATGATGGATAAGGGCTCCTATGGCTATTCCATACCCGTTTTTCCCTCTCACACCCCAGTGAATTTTGCTGCCTTGCTGAGCGGAGCGCCACCAAAGGCAAACGGTGTTTCTGATGGTCCAATGCACACAGAAGGTCAACCCCTAAATAAGGTATCAGTTGGGGGATTTCGGTCTGTCGCAAGAAAAGTCCCGGCTATTTGGTCAATGCTTGAAAATGCGGGAAGAAAAGTGGCCATCATTTCAACTCCCGGCTCAACACCCCCTGAAATAGAAAAAGGAATTGTCATCCGCGGGAGATGGGGTGGCTGGGGTGCAGATATACATTCTGTTAACTATGAGTCCCGAGGTGACGGAAAATTGCAATTTCAGCAGGGTCGACGCGCTAAGCTGTTTACTCAAGGACCAAAATTAGCTCAATATGTCGATGCAAAACCTGCGGAGGGCTGGACCTTAAAGATAAATAGTTCTGTACCACCTCTCGAGTTTGAAATTAAAGACTGGGGAGGACGGTTTTTTGCTTACGTCTACGGGAGCAAAGTTGATGGAAAAGAGAAAGTGTACGACAAGATTCTTTTTTCTCATGATAAAAAGGAAATTCTTGACGATCTTAAACAGGGCGATTGGGGAAAATGGCATCCAGCAAATTTGAAAGTCGAAGATATTTCATTTTTATCCCATGTGCGCTTTCATGTTATCCGAATAAAAGAGGAGGGTTTCTTCCGGGTCCGCGTGCTCTATGATAATTTGAATAATTTCATAACCTCTCCCGCACAGATTGCAAACGATCTTCAGACGAGTCTAGGACCTATGGTCGACTTTGTTGATAATTTCCCACCTCAACTGATCTATTATCCCGAAGATCGAAGTACATTTTTGGATGAAATGGGATTTTCATTTGATTGGCACACAAAAGCAATCAAAGAAGTTATAACACGGTACAACCCAGACGCGGTCATACATGACGTCTACAATCCCAATCAAATGCTTACATCACGATGGTGGATTCAGTATGTTGATCCATTGGGCGCTAAGTATCAACAAGCATCTGCTAAAGAACGGGACGATAGATTTACTGAAGTGCTTGGAATGTACAAAAGACTCGATGCAATGTTGGGCGAAATAATCAAAAACTCAGATCCAAATACCTTGATTGTCTTCAGCTCGGATCACGGAGCACATGTCCTCAACCAAAGCGTTCGAATTAATAACATTCTGGCTAATAAAGGTCTATTAAAATTTACCATAGAACCAAACACGGGAGAGCCAGTTGTCAATTGGGAGAAATCTCAAGCTGTGTTTTTGCAAATGCACGGAATATTTCTTGGACCTCGGGGATTGAGTGGGAACTGGCACAGGGCAAATGGGTCAGACTATGACCAACTTCGCGAGCGAGTTATTCAGGTACTGGGGGAAGTACGAGATGGCGATGGCAAATCTCCCTTTGGGGGCATAACCAAGTGGGAAGACGTAGAAGAAGTTCTTGAATTGCCGAAGGACCGCGTGGGTGATCTGATTTTATCAAACAATCCGGGATACGGGTGGACTGAGGACATGACTGAAGATCTCTCATTTTTTTCTGTCCCTCTTGAGGGTGGATACAAGCAAGCTATAAAAAAAGATTCAACCAAGGCAACCTGGACACCTTTTCTGATTATGGGGCCAGGAGTGAGAAAAGCTCACTCACTATCGGCACCCATCAAGCAAATTGATCAGCTGCCTACCCTGCTTAGGCTCATGAACATCGAAATCCCAGATACAGTTCAGGGCAGGCCCGTTAATGAAGTTATCCAATAAAATTTGATCGATCATTGTTTCCATACTTTTCTAGCTCCCACCAAACTGTTATACTTTGCCTCCACTAAATGTTCTGGTAAGTAAATGAAAAAAATTAGTCAAGGCAATAGATCCAGAGAAATGGCTAAATTTGTTCTGATCTTGACTTTTCTATTTATGGCCACAGAACTTGGATTGTATTTCCGAGTTCTGATTCGGGCGCACTCCTCGCTCCCAGAGAGGCACTCACAGGTTTTGGTCTATGGCGATTCCATTTTTGTAGATCCGATAAAATTCATTGCAAACAGCCTGTCTCAATTGAACATTTCTTTGGTCGACATGTCAAAGGCGGCTCTCAGAACTGAAGAGGTCACTCAGAGTATTCGTCGCGATATTGAACAATACAATCCTGCTCTCATCGTGCTTATGCTCGGAAAATCTGACCTTGAATCAGAAACTGGACAACAAACGACACCAATATTTAGTTACATCACCACTCGTTCGCGAGTTTTGAGTTTTTTCTTTGATCACATAAGTCGCTTGGGAGAGAGCTTTTATGGCATTGGCAATGCGCTTTCGCTTTTAATATATCATTCGGATTCAAATAAGGGTGATTGTACTAAGATGAAGGCGTTGAAGGAGCCAGATAAATGTTTGGCCTACCTGAAAATTCTTTCAAATAGCGGAAGAACTGAAGCCGCCCTATCAATTATCAACGAACTTCAGGACTTTCCATGGGACCCTCTTTCTTTTGGGAAGATAAAGGCAAGAGCGGCCTCATTCTATGCAAAAATTGGAAAGATTGAGGAGGTAAAAGACATTCTGAGATATCTTGACCAGAAAACGGAATTTCTTATTGATGAAGCTATTGCCTCTGATTATATCAGATCCCTCTCCTGGCTAAGAATGTCCAAGAAGGTAATTGAATTCGCCGAATCTCTACCCGAGAGCTTACAAAATACTGGCCCTATCTTGGTCTATAAGTCGTGGGCAGTTTATGCTCTCCAAAAATGCCGAGCTGTTCCCCTCTTCGAAAAATCAATGCGGCTCGGATTGATTACCAAGAACCAGCTTAACTTTCTGATTAAATGCTACTTTGCTAAAAAGCAAATGCATCGGGGTTTTGAAACTGTAAAGGCTATTTACGGTAAAGTTAAACTTCCCGAGGAAATCTCCGTTTCCCTCATTCAGTTCTATGTTACGATAGGAAAAACGAATGAAGCCAAGGAAATCATGGAGCAATTGAGCGCGAGGCTCCCCGATGATCGCGCTCTTTACAAAGGACAACTTTCACTTTACGCCATCTCTAATAACGATTCCATGCTTAACGAGGTCTTTCGTAACCAGGGAATTTTCCAGAAACGCAGATCCGCCATACCGTCATTCGAAGCCTATAAAGAGCTCGTCGACTTTGCTCACAAAAAGGGTGTAAAAGTATTGGTTCTTCAATATCCAAACGAGAGAGACGAGGTTCTGGAGATAGGACTTGGATCTACCCCAGCTAGAATCCTTTCAACAAGATCAATCATTCTAGATGTGATGAATACAGTAAGATTAAAAGATCTTTTTGAAACCGATTTCGAACATCTCTCACAGAAAGGAGCTTGCTACGTAGGACAGGAGGTCGCAAACCGAATAACAGATATCTTGGGACACAAAACAAAATCAATTGTGGCCAAAGATTGCCAGAAATTCTGAAATTTCAGATCCACGGATACGAAAAAAGCCATTTCATCTGAGGAATTGTTGAAAAGCGTTTACACGACCAAGACATTAGTCTGATGAAGATTTGAGTCGGTATATTATTAATCGGAAAGTTAACATAGTGGAACTTGCGGAGAAGCTCGGAAATATTTCTGAGGCCTGCCGCAATCTTGGTGTCAGTCGGCAGCATTTTTATGACATCAAAACAGCGATCGCGGAAGATGGTCTTGAAGGGCTACTTGAGAAGTCACGAAGGTCTCCACGAATTGCAAATCGCCTGAGCCCGGAGATTGAAAAGATGGTATTGGACTACAGCCTCGAGTATCCAACCCGAGGCCAGAACCTTGTCGCTCACGAGCCCAAAATCAAAGGGAGGATGATCAGCGATGGTAGAGTCCGAGGAATTTGGAGCAGGCACAATCTGCTTCGGAAGCCAGACCGCTTGAAGCATCTTGAGAATTTTGCCAGTGAGAGGGGCGTGATTCTGACCGAATCACAAATTGTGGAGCTCGAGTCTGCAAAGGAAGAGAAGCAAGCTCACGGTGAGATTGAAACCTTCCGCCCTAGGTTTCTACTCGGGCAGGACACTTATTACGTTGGTTATATCAAAGGGGTTGGTAAGATATATCAACAAACCGGCATCGACACCTTTTCGAATGTCGGTTTTGCAAAGCTTTACCCAGACAAAACAGCAATCACGGCTGCTGATTTTTTGAACGACAAAGTCCTTCCATTTTTTGATGAGGAACAAGTCCGTCTTCTCAGGACACTGACCGACCGAGGATCCGAGTAATCGGGAGTAGAAGTTCGGATCTCTACCAGCTGTTCCTTCATCTGAACGACATTGAGCATTCTCTGCAAAGGCGCGTAACCCTCAGACCAACGGATGCACGGAACGTCTCAACCAGATCATCCAAGAGGAATTTTATGCTGTGGCTTTCAGAAAAACCCGATACACGTCCACCGCGCAAATACAGGCTGATCTGGACACCTATATAGAGGAATACAATGCCCGTCGAACCCATAGCGGAAAGCACTGCCTGGGAAGAACTCCCAAACAAACCTGGGAAGACGGATATGACCCGTACAAGAAATATGTCCTTGATTCTTCCTCGGTCGAGGGCGCCGCCCTCGCTGAGGCTCGTCCGAATCCTCTGCCCGATTTTGGCAGCCAGAGTCAGCTTGAGGACGAATGTTCCAAAAATCAAAATTTACAAAATCAGAAGGTGGAGGTGGCAATCGAAAAACTGATGCACTAAGTTGTGAACCGTCTCGACCGAGAGAGTCATGTCCACGCAACTAAATACTTCCGCATTGGCTAAAAGTATCAAATAGCTTTTACACCTAAGGTGACTCCAAAGCTTCATGAATCCCCCAATAGGCGGGTTTTTTTCGGAATCTATCATCGAAGAGGAGGGGGGCCTCAAAATTCTTACCTAAAGTTTTTCTTAGCCAAGAGTCCCCATCACTCAATCCCCATGGACTGAGTCCAATGCACTTTGAATTCCTTAAGCATATTCTCATTAATTCTGCATAAACTCTCTTCTGTTTCTCAAGACGTTGATTCACCTGCTCCTCGCTCATCGATTGAAACTCCTCTTGAGATGAAAACAAAGCTACATCGATTTCGCTCAAAATCACCTGGAATCCAAGACCTGAATACCTCTTCAGATTCGTTTCAAATTTCTCTAGGGCCCCCTTTTTCCACAACGGAATGTGCAATTGAAAACCGATCACATCAATTGGCACCTTTCGCAACTTCAATTCCTCAAGCCATGCCAATGCGAATTCCGATTTCGGACCCGGAAGCTCAAGGCCAAAATCATTGTAGATCAAAAGTGCATCGGGATCGGTTGCTCTTGCTAATGCGAAAACTCTGTCCACATAGTTGTCACCCAAAGACCGCTTAAAAATTGTTTCACGAAGGACCACTTTTCCATTTCCGTCAACGTCACCAATAGCTTCATTAAGAACATCCCAAGCAAAAAGAGTCTTGTCTCCATTTGCAGACAACTGGGACCTGTACCTTATCATTAAGGTCTCGATATGCTCTCTCACCTCACTCCAACCGATAGGATTGTTTTTTACGTAGTCAGGAAGAGATCGATGCCAAAGCAATGCATGCCCTTTCACCTGCTGCGAGTGGGACTGAGCAAATCTCACCAATTCATCAGAAACATCAAAATTCCAGAGATCACGATGAGGGTGAATCCATTTCCATTTCATAAAGTAATCTGAGACAAGAAAGTCAAATTCATCCGCAATTAGTTTTCGAGAATAATCAGAATACTTCGATACGGAATTGACGGCTCCCACGCCAATTCGTCTGTCACGTTTTTTGGCCAACACCCTCAGTGAAGGCCTTTCTTGAAGATTCGAAACTTCTGCAGCGGTGGGAAACCGAATTGAGTGAGATGGGGAGCAACCAAGCAACCTCACAGAAATAAAATATATTAAGGCAAAATTGGCTGATTTTAGACGAGTGACCCACATGAAATCCACCGTTACTCAAACCTTTAGAAGAAATCTAACAAGCCTGTAATTTATCTTGCATATTCTGTAAATACAACATAGCGAGCCCTACTTGACTCACAAATGGCCGTTTTGTAATCTCCCTCGGCCATTTCTTATAATTCAATAATAGCGGAGAAATTTGTGAAAAGGGCTATCTATTATATTTCAGTTCTGTCCCTCTTTCACTTTTCGCTTCTCACTGAAGCCAGAGCGATCGAAAGGCCAAAATCAACGAGACCCGTACACACCTATTCCATTGTCGCACGAGACCCCCGAACGGGAGAGATGGGTGTGGCTGTTCAATCACACTGGTTCGCTATTGGCTCACTTGTGCCTTGGGGCAAAGCCGGTGTTGGTGTTGTAGCAACTCAGTCCTTTATAGATACGCGCTACGGAACGAGTGGAATTAAATTGATGGAAGAAGGTTGGTCAGCAAAGCAGGCACTACAGGCAATAAGGGCCGCCGACCCTCATCCAGAGATTCGGCAGGTTGCAATGCTTGATTTTAAGGGAAATGTAGCCACTCATTCCGGCAAGTCATGTATCAAATTTGCCGGGTATCGCTCCGGGGAGAACTATTCTGTTCAATCAAATCTGATGATAAAAGAAGGCGTTCCGGAAGTCATGGAGAGAGCCTTTCTGGAAAGCAAAGGTCCCCTTGCTGAGCGATTGCTCAAGGCATTAGAGGCCGCACAGGCTGCGGGAGGTGACTTGAGGGGAAAGCAATCTGCGGCCATTCTGGTTGTGGCAGGGCAGCCTTCTCAATCCCAATCAACAAGCGGGCGTCTCGTCGATTTGCACGTTGAAGACAATTCAGATCCAATTTTGGAACTCAGGCGTCTCTACACTTTACACAAGGCGTACGAGCACATGAATCAAGGAGATTTAGCGATTGAAGAGAAAAAAATTGACGAAGCCCTCAATCATTACGGAAAAGCAGAAAAGATGTTTCCCGAAAACCTGGAAATGAAATTTTGGCATGCCGTTTCCCTCGTTAACGCAAAAAGAGTCGCAGAATCACTTCCTCTCTTTAGGGTCATCTTTAGTAAAGATAAAAATTGGTCAACCTTGATACCGAGACTATCTGAGGTAAAAATAATACCAGATGAAAAAGGGATAACCGATGAGATTCTTTCGGTATCGCCAAAAAATGACCACAAGTAAAGGGTCCGTCAGTCAGGTTCAGGTTAAATCAAATCCTACTGAGGGCGGCGAGACATCAAGTGCTCAATTTCCCCATAGAATTCTTTCAGCCTCTCAACTCGAGCCGGATCTTGCTGAAGCAGACGCGCCGAACTCAAAAGACCATCGGAAGACATTGACTGTATCAAAGAAAGGGCAATGATTGTTTGATCTAAAGCTAGAAGTGCTGGAACAATGTGCCCATTCATCGATCCATTCACATGAAGTCCATCCATCCAGCCCAGCTCTTGATGATAGAGCGTTTTGTGTCCATCTGTAAGAGATTCCATTCCCTTTATCTCCGGGAACATGCGCTGTGGGTCAACGGTGGCCATAAGAAATAGAGCATGAGGAGAGACGACCTGCTCCCAAATGTCTCGAATAGATGGAATTAAAGCCTCCAAATTGAATGTACTGACTAAACTGAGGCTACCAACATGTCCATTGTAGT
The DNA here is from genome assembly GCA_016714165.1 of Bdellovibrionales bacterium. Classification (NCBI taxonomy): domain Bacteria; kingdom Pseudomonadati; phylum Bdellovibrionota; class Bdellovibrionia; order Bdellovibrionales; species Bdellovibrionales bacterium. The sequence goes on along the minus strand of JADJNU010000010.1, from coordinate 6,817 downwards.
CATCTGGTATGGCCCTGATTTGACAGGCTGAATGAGCAGGAAAAACGGGAAGACCCCTTCTTGTTTTTTCGGCTTCGACGAAATTGATATAGTTATGAAACCATTGATTAAACTTCTTTGAGTATTGACTCTCTTTAAGCAAGAGTTCCGGCAAGAGAAGTTGGAAAGTACCTCCGTCCCAAAGCCCAAATAATTCACCTAAGTTAGGATGGACAAAGAGTTCGGCCACAACGTTGTCGGACGTGCGTGCGGTGGGAAAAATCTGGAGAGCTCTCCCCAACGCATAGATAGTTCGAGCTTCAGTTCCCAGGTAACGATATCCCCATCCAACCAATTTCCATTGCCCATGCCGATATTCAATTCCTCCGTAGGCCAAATCAGTATTTGGCTCGTGAAAAATAGAAAGATTCATTCGTTGCACAAGATCCCTAGCAACATCGAAAGAGTAGGGTGGCTGGCTTAGAGTCCAAAGGGCCAAATAGAGATGAACATTATCTACCGAAGAAACAAACAAGTCCGTTGGAATAAGAGTGCCATCGACCCTGTAGCGGTTGAAAAATAGGCCGCTATCGACATGGTAGCTCATTTTGGTAAGTGTCATCAAAGTGGTGTTAATATTTTTAAGTGCTCGACGGTAAAGAATTGAATCACGCAAGGCCTCGGCCTGAACAAGAAGATCAAGACCAATATTACTGGGCGATGTATCCACATATGGCGCAGGAACAACGGGACAGGGTTTATTCTCATTGGTTACAAAAATCTTATCCATGAGAAGTCCGTCCTTCCCACGCATGCACTCTAAGCTTTGGTAGGTCGAAACGAAGTACCTTCTCATGACTAAGGACTCAGGTCCTGCTAAAGCGTCAAACCACAAAAGTGACAATACAACGAGCACAATTCCTTTGCGCATAGAACAACCCTCCCGGTCATTTGTTTTGTATTTACCTCACTATAATTCTTGACTGACAAATAGGGCCTTACTGTCCTCAGACTGAAGGTCAATATTGACGATAATATCTCCGGATTTCTCGATTAGGTGTCTCATTTTTTCGCCGCTCACGACGTTTTGTATGGTCAGCTTTGAGTTTGCCAAACCTGCAATAGCTAATGTTTCGGAGCCAATACGAATTGCAACCGCCTGTTTTGCTTTTTGACCAGTTTTTACGGTAATCCAAAGTCCCGTTTTTGAAGGTGAAATCCGACCGAAAACTACCGTTCTATCTCCACCGCCGACAATAGATAACCGTGGTTCTGGCCATGATGCAGGTATTTCCGCCTTCATCCATCGTTGATAATCTATCATTTTTGTTAGGGATGCGTAGTCGTCAGAATTTACCCGACTGTAAAATGGATCCTTAATTTGAAGGATGAGACCTTTTCCAAGAGTGCAAACCTGCCATTGAAGCTTCAAAGACGCAAATTCCTTATTCTCACAAAGCAAAGGGTCCTGGCTCTTTATTTCGTCTAGAAAAGTATGTTCGGCAAAATTGATGAGAACGCCACCTTGCGAGACGTAATTCTTAAGCTGAATCGCCGAAGAATGACTACTAACTCCACAATCCTGGCGGAACACGATTTTTTGTTCCTTCAATGACTTCTCGTTTAATAGATGAGCATGAAGTATACGGGGATTGTATCCCGCTTGCAGCAAAAAGCCCAATAGTCCTCCAGCCCAATCGGAATTCAATAGGACGTTGTCCTTTTGGCCCGCTCGAGAAGGAGCATGACAATTTACATCTTTAAGCAACCCGATCTTATCGGACACCTCGATGGCTCCAGCTAAAAAATCTCCAAACGGCTGGGCGATTTTATTACCAATATCTTCCAAAATATGAAAGTGCGGGCGAGGATTAGCTTCAGCATCGAGTGGAGCATCAAAATACAAATCAGCGCCAGCATTTGGACCATCCAATATGATGCCCTTAGCATTGAATCCAACGACAATATTGTCATCAACACGATCTTGCAATTCCTCCCAAAATGAATCTGGCAGCTGCCCGGATGGAACCCATTCAAACCCTTGATCTGCTAGCAGCTTGTCAAATATCGGACGGATCTGGTGATAGGCCCAGTCATGTTGCCAATTTTGCCCCTCGCTAAAATAATATACAAAAAGAGCCTTAAGGCCATGGCCTATGGTTGTTAGGTAGGTTTGAGTTCGAGCAGCCTCCGAAACGCCGATTCCACGCCACCAGCCAGCCTGAATTTCAGGTCCTAGCAACCACTCCTGATTGCCAATGTAAAACTTATTGGCCTGCACCATAGACTTAACATCAATGTCTGACTTAAAAGGCAGGTTTAACAGCTGACCTGATTCATAAGTCTTAGGATAAAGATTTACGGTCATCATTCCTGTTTTTCCAGGCCAAGAGCGCAGTTTAAAATTCGGAAGAAGTCCATTTTCAGTAGCGTTGTAGCTCTCAGCAAGAGTGAAGAGAAGCTGTGGTTCATGAATCCCAATCGCTTCCCACATTTTTCGAATTTCTTTTAAATAAGTGAAGATGCTCCAGTCATTGAATCGGTACCAATCAGCATCTTCGGCAAGATTATTTCCTGGTTTTACAGGAGGGAAAACCTCGCTCCAATCCTGATAATTTCGGCCATGAATCTTGTTAACTTTTCCAATCACCAAGTATTCATCTGTAAGATATTTTCGATAGCGATCCATCGAGGCCTGACTGTAGTCGTGATTGTAAATTGATTGCCACATAAAATTTGTTTCATTATCCAACTGAAGAAATACAATCGGACTATCATCGCCCATGTTCGCCTGCAGAACTTGATCATAGACGGCCTGAAACCACTTCTTCGTCAATCGAAGAAGATCCTGATTGTGGTAATCATAAAGCTTCGTGCGACGACCAAAAGGATTTCGCATGTGGGAATCAGGATACTTTTCATGAAACCATAGCGGAATGGCACCGAAACCCAGAAATCCCCATTCAGCATTGATATAGGGCCCCGGCCTAACCATGATTCGATTGAATCCATATTTTCGAGCTAATTCTATGAAGTAGACGACATTGCGGGAGGGATAATCTGGATTCCCGTCTTGGTCCTCGTCCACAGTTCCCTTAAAGTCAAATTTACCTTCGCGATACTCGTGAAAATCCCAAGGAATATAAAAACTCAAGGAGTTCATCCCTGCCCGGCGCATTTGTCCAAGTGCGCTCTCCCACAATTGGTAAACTTTGTCTGCTGGAATATTCGCACCATGGCCAGCTCGTAGTCTGAAATATTGGAGTTCCGCCCCAAATAAAAATGGTTCCGGATTGGAACCTACATGAAGTCGATTGTTTTTGATTTCCACTTTTTGATCGGCAAAAAGGTCATTATGAAAAAAAGTCAATGCAATACCCAAAAAGATGCCTAATATTTGCACCTTTTACCCCCTTAGTATGAAATTTTTCCCTCTTTTATTGGTTAATATAGTGCTCCGCGAGGATCAAGACATTAATTTCCCATTTTAGAATTTGGTCAGATTTTGATTTGTGCTGCTATGAGTCGCAAAGACCCCGTAAAACTCCCCAAGTCTAGCGATAATTCGCTGAAATCGAATATAACAAGTGTTGACCATGGAAACATGTCCAAAGAAAAATCTAACGCAGCGAATTTACGCAGAGTAAAATACCTCGTCCTCATCAATCAAAATAATGCACTACATTATAAAGTCGGCGCCTTAGTTTCAATATTTTGCTCAGATCAAACAGATAAATCTTGAAGATCACCAATTCCGAGCATAGCTAACTCTCCTGGATAAAAGAGATACAGATCAGTTCTAAGGATCAATCAACGACACTTTATTGAAGCCTCAAAGGCGTTTGCCCGACTCAAATTAGCCTCGGTATGATCCTTATCCCCCAAGAAGTATTCCAGATCAAGATAGGCTTTCTTTTCTTTGCAATAAACCATCACCACCAAGGCCAATTGCGTCTGTTGACCTTTCTCGCAGCTTCCAAATGTATATCGCTCATTAGCCCACAATTGGACGCGCTTAACCCAACCTCCTGCAATTTCGCGCGAATCTGTGACTGGAAGACTCTCACAAGAAATGATGTTCGACAGACGGTCTGGATAAGGTGATACCTGAGTCCTATAGAGCGAAGTTACAAAGTAAATGCGATCTCGTGCACGAGTCTCTGCATCTGCCTCGTCTATGTTATGAGTTTGGCTGACCTTTAACCTTGAATCCGATCCCTGAAATCGAGTCGTAAAATTCGAGCCCGCTAGAATGGAAGTTTGATCAGATCCTTCAACGTACAGATCATGATTCGCGAATTCTATGAGTACATTTTCTGGAATGAAAGGCTTGCTACATCGACAGGAAGTCAAACCAACAAGGCAAACCATCAGAACAAAAGGAACCAACACAAAATCCATTTTTATCATTTTCCAACCAACCCTTCTTTCATCTCCTGCGCACTCTTGATTATAATTTTCATTTCAAATTGTGACAGAAAAAATTCCAATGAAATGGTATTGAAAAAAATCTCTGCGTTGGCATAAGCTCCTTCCACCCATCGACATGATAGCTCCGTACCCTTCCATTTTCTGTCTAATAGAATATTGTAAATACATTTTTTACATCGTCAATTCCGATCTGAAAGGATCAAAATTTCAACGTTCATAGCATATTCGATCTTTCCATCTATAGATTTCAATTTAATTTGACCTCACATCCCCATTCGACTAGTGGTGCCTCTGATTGACTCGATAGACAAGTGCGTCTCCCGAATGAACGTACCTTACGAGTCAGTCTTTCAACCACCAACAAAGAGGGGGCATTTTGAAAAAGCTGATGACCTTAATAAGTTTCGTTATAATCGCAGGTGCGCAAGCTGACTATATTAATCCGAGTAGCGACTGGAGTGAAATCGTCAGTACGATCAACGTTACGGTCAACGATCCTATCGCTCGGTTTGGCGATTATGCCCACAGCCACGGATTCCTCAACACGTGCAAAAAAGATAATTTTATTCGAACTATTGAACCTATCAGTTATTGTGAAGCATATGTCACTCATCCCGCAACCAAAGAAAACGTGCAGGAATTGGAATGCGTCAAATATGGAAAAAGACTCGTCAGATTGCCATTGAGTTATGAAACGGAAGTGTGTACCGATCTGGAGGATTTGGGATCTAACAAAGGACTTGGCGAATGCATTCGCTGGGAAACGAAGACTTTTAAACAGTCTCTTCACTTTGAAATACCTGTCTTAGGCGACGTCGGTAACGCCGCTGCAAAGAAGCTATTATTTAAGAAGCACTTTGATGTACCGGACTGCAAGTAATTTTTTTCTTAGTTGCATTTATTTGTGCCCGGTTAGTAGGTAGCTGTATTTTGGGCCAAATGACATATTAGATGGGGGATCGTTGTCTTGACTCAAATGTCAAATGCGGCCCTTGTTGCCAAATTCAAATATTTGCGGCATTTTTTGTGCCTTATGAGCAAATTAGAGATTCTATTTAGAAATAGTGATTTTCTTGCCGTAAACAAAGGAACAGGGAAATCTGTCCACAGTTGTGAAGACACAGAAAATTTATTGTCAACAATTGAAGCTGAAATGGGCATTTCTCTCCTATTTCCTGTCCACCGGCTCGACAAGGAAACAAGTGGAATCCAGCTCATCGCATTGACCAAGGATTGTGCGAGAGATTTAGCCAATGAATTTCAAGGGAGAAAGGTAGAAAAGATTTATACTGGTATTATTCGAGGCCAACTCGATGTTTGTGAGGGCATTTGGACTACTCCTCTCACGGACAAAGCTGAGGGTCGTAGGAATCCTGAAGGCACCTTTAAGGATAGGGTTTCCTGTGAGACTAGATTTCAAGTTCTGAGATCCAACCGTTATTTTTCTCTCTGTAAATTTGTGTTGGTTACTGGGCGACAACATCAAATCCGAAAACACACAGCCTTAGCTAAACATCACTTGATTGGTGATCCTCGGTATGGCGACTTAAAATACAATCGAATGATACACGACCGGTACCAATTGCAACGAATGTTTTTGCATTGTTCCTTCGTTAAAATAGTAGGACAAATAATTGAATGTCCGGCCCCCGTAGATTTTGACAAATTTTTTTCTAAAGATTAATCAGACGACAATTTGATCATCTGAAAATGCGTATGCCTTTGCCGACCCACTCTTTCGAGCTTCAAATCTACTTGATTAACTTCAGGACCTCCACATTGCTTTAGGCCCTCAAGGGGTCGATTTAAGTCAAGAGCAGCAACGAAACCGTAGCGAAGTGAGTACTGCAACACTCATCTCGCTTCAGGCTGGTTTGACTTGTAATCTATAAAGATCCAGCGCCCAGATCACTCTCTTCTGAACTTGTTTCAACCGCAGCCGAATAAACACTTCCGTTGATACTTCCAAATCCTCCTCCCGTTGAAGGATGAGAGACAGATTGAAATCGCGGACTTACTTTTGGAGGAAAATATCGGCTTCATAATAAACTGGGACACAGACACTATTCACTTTCAAATGAGGATCACAAGGATTCAATGCACCCGTATAGACTCCCACTCCGGACTTAGCCACATCATCTTCCTCCGGCGTAAACTCATAGGGTCTCACGCGAATGAATGCTCTCTCACTTTCATTCCATAAAAAAATCTCTCCAATCGAAGAGTTGGAGCTGTCCGATTTAGCCGCCAAATAGCGCCAACACATTTGTAGTCGCTCACCTGAACGCGCCATCGGCAGGCCCCATTCACTCACAACAGTCCTCGAACCGCTTCCTATATTCATAAAATTAGGAGTTTTTTACCTCCACGTTTTTATTGGAAAACCCCTTTTCAGCATTCAATGCCA
>JADJNU010000009.1 GCA_016714165.1 Bdellovibrionales bacterium | reverse complement strand
TGTCCCGCGTATAGTTGAAGTTTGGCGAGAGGTCATTGTTATTCATCCTACTTTTTGCTCAAAATCAATTTCAATTTCTTGTTTTGTAATCTCTCGAACTAATACCCACAGCGCCGGAAGACCTCGGTAGCCACGAACCTTGCGCATTCTCTTCTCATTGTGCAGACAAAAGTCGCCAGCCACCGCTGGAAGTGCTCGAGTTTTCCAGTGCTTCACACGCCGCATGTCTTCTTCCAAAAGTGAGTTCAAAGACTCAATTGGGATTTGTTGTCGAAAAGAATTTTTCAATCCTGGATAGCTTCAGTGCATTGCCAGCAGATCATCTTTGGCTTCAAGATAGCTTTCCAGAGCAGATTTATTCAAATCCCGAAGGATTGATTCCAGCTGATCCGACAACACCCTGGCCTCAGCCAGGTCTTTTGCGTCCCGTAGCGCCCAGAACGGACCCTTGGCTTTGTGGGACCCATCGCCCAGAGCCTTCTCGATGTTACGCCACTTGTGGATGTGGCAACGGATTCTGATGGCGCGCCTTTTTAGTCGATCATTGCACTGGTATTTTAAATTTAGCGCCTTGTTCAAGCCGCTGCCACCATCAACGATAAACAACATCCCATCCGTCGGCAAACCCCGGTTTTCCAGGTCATTCAATAAATTCAGACAAGACTGGTGGTTTTCAGATTCGATAAATTCCTAAAACATACTTTTTCCATTTGAAGACACGCCCAATGCGAATGATGACGCCGTAATTTGAAAATCTTTCCATCAATAAATACAGCTCTGATGTCCAGCTCTTTGATGGATCTTTTTGTAATTCTTCAATTTTCTTCGCCGTCACATTGATCCACTTCCTGGACACCGAACTTTTCGTTCACTGACCGTGAATGACTGCTTCCAAATTTTGTGTATAGTTCCATGGCATCCAGCTGTCGGGGTTAGACCTGACCAGTTCAAAGTTTTTTTGAATGGATACCATATAATCAAAAGCGTTGGCCTCACTCATGTCACAAGTCTTTATAATTGAGAGAAGAATGTCACCCACGAAGGCCCCGTATTCACTTTTAAAGAAGAGGAAGTTTTTTCGGTTTAGAACGGGGACTCTGAGCTGTTGCTCGAGAATATTGTTGTCGAGTGGGGCACCTGGGTGGCGGAGAAATGCGGTCAATCCCTTCCAATGCTTTTGCATGTATTTGACACCGGCTCCTAGTTTGGAATTGGGCTCAGCAAGTTTGTTGGGAAATACTTTGTCAATCCAGTTTTTGAGTTCCCCCATTGGCTGGGCACTCCTCTCTTGGTGGTACTGGAGGCGCTCTTCGGGGGAGAAATTCCCGTCTTTACATTGCTGTTCGTTTGCATAGACCTGAGAAATAAGTCCCAGCACAAATTCGCTTTCGCTTTTAAAGTCCTGCTCGATATCTTTAAATTGCCTGCGGCCGTGAGTGAGACACAGGTATTTCAATACCTCCTGAGCTCGGTCTTTGATGTTATTCATATTTAGAGCGTCTGACATAATGGCAATGGGACCCTGACTTTGCCGCCGAGTCAGGAGCTCTTCCAAATTCTCTCCACTGTATTTCCTTCCGGTAAAATATAGAATGATTTTCCCCTCTGGAGTTTCAGAAAGAATGCCCGTGGTGTACATGCCTGTTCTGTTTTTGGTATTTGGCTCCTGAAGTTCATTCTCCCTCATGAGGGAGAGAACTCGGGCCTTGGTGTCATCAATATAGAACAACTCTCCCTCCGAAGCCTTTCGGACCATGACCTTCCAAACCAGAATCATCTGGTTGGCCAGGTTTTCCGTCTGAGTCCAGAGTGTTGATCGAGCCACAGGGAGCCCGAGCTTTTCTTGTAGCTTTTCAAGACGGTAAAATGGCAGAGAGGACTTATAGTGAAGAATGGCTATCATGGCTTTGGCTTGTGCATCGAACTTCTCCTCTCCTTTTCCAATAAACTCAGCCTCAAATATTTTGCCACACAGGTTACAACGAAGCTTCTGGGTCTTATGAACACTCACGGAGAGAGGCGGATTTCCAGTCACACGCACATAAATGCCTGGATTCCAGTTGTACACCCTCCCTTTTTGACAGTCCGGACAAGAGTCCTTTTCCTTTAGATTTACTATCTCATGATTATGGACACTGGCTGATGGGTAATGATCGTGGCCATGGCGACCACTGCCTCCGGTGTTCCCATGAGCAGGCTTTTTCTCCTGAGGGTCTTTTTGTTGAACTTTCTCTGACTGCTTCCCAAATATCTTGCGCAATCGGGCGATAGTGGCGCTCTTAAGCCCGACCAGCCGATCTAGTTCAATCAAAGCTCTGAGGGCATTGACGAGCTTCTCTCTCGAGCCATCACTCAGATTTGACGATTCAATCTCATCAACTAACCGGTTGACTTCTTGCTCTGAAATCTCAATGTGAATCTTCTTCTTGCCTTTCAACATCGGAAAAGTCTTCCGCTGATCTCACAAAATTGGAAGTACTTTTCCATTCTCTTTGTGGTGCGGCTAAATCGGGATTTCCATTCCAGATAAGAACTGCCAGCTCTGAGGCCCGCAGCTCACCCGAGACTCCCTCTCCCGTCCTCCACCACTTAAAGGACCCACGACTGAGCCGCTTATGAAATATCCAAAACCCCTGGGAGTCATAAACCAATATCTTGAGAGATTTCCTCGATCTATTGGAGAAAACAAAAAGAGCTCCACTCATGGGGTCCTTCTCCATCTGCTCCTTGCAAACTCCACAAAGACCATCGATTCCCTTACGGAAATCCACCGCTCCGCAGTGGATATAAATCGGTGAGGCCGGACTGATTTGAATCACCGATGAATTTCAATCGTCAAATCAGAGAGCCGCAAAATAACTCGAGGTGCCTCAACTGTTAGATCGGGGGAAAACTTAATAAAGGGCCCAGAATTGTCTGGCACAAAATTCCTCCGCCGTAAATGAGAGGCGGATCGTTCCCTGCTTGCTTTGGATTGAAAAAATCCCGGCGATAAACTCAGTTCTCGACGCAGGAGGCGGTCATCAAATAGCTCTCGAAGCCCAAAAATTCGACTCCTCAGTTCATCAGGAAATTTCTCCTGAGGAGACTTCTTTCTCCCCCGCCAGGCTTCGATATCTTTCCTTAATTCTTGCAAAAAATCTGAATCCATTCCTCACCGCCTTTGAAAGTCTCAGACGGCCGATTTTAATCAAAAAAATCTCAGATTTCATTCATGCTCAGTGAACGGATACAATTCATATTATGGTGTCAGGGTGGTCCCCATTCGCGGTAGAACTTCAACCCCCTCAATTTTTGTGGTGGGGGGCAAGGTTGGGTTAAATCCCCACCTTAAAAAAATTTTAAGGGGGTGGGTAATTTTTGGTTTTGTGGATAATTTGGGGGGTGGGGGGGGTGTTCTCCCTTTTGTAAAGAAAATGGTTGGGGGGTGATTTAAAATTTGGGTTGGTTTGGAGGGGGGTGGGGGTGGTCCGGTGGTTTTTTTGCTCTTGGTCTACCCCCCCCAAAAATTGAGAGGTTGATTTGAAGTTCTACCCGTGCAAATCACATTAATCTAAATAGATTGAATACCCAATTCCAAGACCCGTCCATCCAATTTGAAGTCTCCCTGAAATCTTGCTTTTGAGAAAAATCCCCGATCTCCACTGCAAAGATTTCACTTAGAGGGGAATATTGGGATTCCCAGCTGAAATGCTAAATCCTCTTCCGTCAGCGTCATAATCGGTTCCAGATGATTCGCCTTCTTCTGCATATGACTGAAAAGCGAGGAGCCAGGTAAGGAATGTAAGTCGTTTCCTGGTATGTTTTCAATAATATTAAGCCTACCATAAAGGGTAAATAGACCAACTGACGATTTAGTATCTTCACCTTTACTTACTGTCGACAAATAGACAATCCCGGGTTCAAATCTACCTGTATTGTAGCCATACGAAATATTTGATTCGCCTGGAGTCTGTCTCTAGACTTCCTGTCAGGCCTTCAATTTCAATTTCCCCGCTGCCAGAGGAATACTTCCAAGACAGAGAATGTTCCCTTTTTCTAAGGGCCGAGTGATGGTCAAACATCTGAATAGTTGAATTCTTTTCTTCGACCGAGGGATCATCAGACTTGAAATCTGTGTCTGCGTTGCCGAATGCCAGCATTGGAAAAAATAACATCAAGGCGATTAAAGGTCTCTGGGTTCCCTTTGAAAATGTGGGATTAACATAAATAAGAGTAGTTGTTTTTGGCGCATTCAACAACACAAACTAGAAATCTAGTTGAAAGCCGAGGGCACCAACCTTTCGTGGAATGATTCCAGTATCTTTCAAAAGAAAGGCACCTCATGAAAAGAAGTACCAGACAGAGAAAGCAAGGTTCTGCATCCTAAACCTGATCAAACCCATTCTTGGCTTGCAAATTGGGTGAGTTGGTTCGCTAGTATGAAACGAGTGATCAATAGGCATTAATTGGATCTCTCTCCACATTCGATGAAATAGGGGCAATAGCCAGATTGATCTTTAAAGATCATGTGGAGGACTTCGACTTTATTTAATCTAGTTGGGCCAATGTTACATTACCCATAAAAGAACTCCCATAGTTTTCCTTGCAGGGGCTAGTTTTCTTCTAATTTTTGGTCTCATCCCGTCCTGTACCATTTAATTCATCGATCTAGGAAGAGTTCCATGATTGTCGGCGGGAGTCTTATCTTTAAAGTGGTAGTCTGAGATCTATCAATTGACCATTTACGATCTCGACCACTAATACTGTCTGACCTTCTTTGAGGCTTGCGATTTCCATTGGGTATATTATATATTCAGCGGCCTTCCTGCCTCGCTCAAATTTTGCATTAATGGCGCCGCCGTATTTATCCAGTTTCTAGTCATCGCCCAACCTGGTGTATCTAACGTAACTTTAAGGAAAACTTCCATCTTCCAGATTCTCCAGGAAGTGTCTTCTTTATAGAATTTCGCTTTCAGGGGGGTTGTTTGGATTCTCGGGTCTCGACACACTCTGGCACCATTTCGATGGTAACTTCACGAATCCCAGGTTTATCGAATTTCACTCGTTGGCCGTCGTGGCTCTCCTGTCCACTCGAATATTTCTCAGCAGAACCCTCGGTCTTATATTCCGA
>JADJNU010000008.1 GCA_016714165.1 Bdellovibrionales bacterium | reverse complement strand
AACCAAACTCAAGGGAATCGTTCAAAAGCACCCCGAATCTGACCTGGCTGACGACGCCTATATTCTTATGGGGCAGATCTACATGGATCGTCGTGACTATCGGAGCGCCTATGAATCCTATATTTCTGTCGTCAACAGTCACGGTATTAATTTAGCCCGCGGAAACAGATGCTCTATTGGGGGCCGTGCCTTAGCAAAACTTGGCAGGTATGATGAAGTACTTAGCCTAACCAATAAATGTCTGGCTGTGCAGGGGCTTTCGGATTCTGCTCGCCTGGACATCTACCGATTGAGGTTTCAGGTATTGAGCGAAGTTGGGGATCGAATCGATGCCTTGAGAACATTGATCTTTCTCGCTGAAAACGATACCGATCTCAAGATGAGAGAAGTACACAGAAATCGGGCCTTGGATTTTGTGGAATCTCATTTGGAGTGATCCTGATTTGGAAATTGTCGCCGGGGACAAGAATTTTAGCTTCGTCGTCGGATATTGCTGTATTTGAGAATCGGTAATTGCTCTTTTGAGCAAAGGGATTTTCAAGATCCTAGATTTTCCTCGTCGAGGCGGTGGAACCTGCTCCAGAAAGCGATATTTTCCAGAAAAGGCCTCAATCTTCTCAAACAAAATTGAGGCCCGACGTAAAAGTTGATCCCTTCACGGTAAGGGCCGTCTTACCCCTTTCGGGCAAGGCCTCTACCCCTACGCTTATAAAACATTAAGGGGCATTACAGTCGGTCTGGGAACTTATGGATCCAATCCTTCAAAGATTAAGTTGGCTGTCCTCGATAGTGAAGGCAATCCTGATATCGCGAGAAGATCTGTCGAACGACTCGTGACGGAAGACCATGTCATCGCATTGATTGGAAGCCTTCTCAGCAAAACAGCCGTCGCCGTGGCCTCAAAATCTGATGAGCTGGGTGTTCCAAGCATTGCTCTCTCTTCAAAGTCTGGGATCACAGAGATTGGACCTACCGTGTTCGAAACGCTCACTGGCGAGATGCAAGTTCGCCAGTTAGTGAATGTTGCGATGAATGATTTGGGAATAACCCGTTTTGCGATAATGTATCCGAATGACGCTTACGGTGTCGAATATGCTAATTTATTCTGGGACGAAGTCTTAGCGAGGGGCGGGACCATTTCGGGTGCCCAGACTTACGAACCAAATCAAACAGACTTTAGCGCACCCATACAGCGCCTCGTGGGGACCTTTATATTGAGGATCGTTTAGAAGAATATAAGCACAGATTAAAAGAGTGGCATAAAAAGATTGGTTCTGTTGGTGGACGCATCTCTCCTCCTGAAGAGGTTCTGCAACCTTTGATTGATTTCGAGGCCTTGTTTATTCCAGACGGAGTTCGATCCGTCAGTCAGATTGCCCCAATGCTCGCGTATCAGGAAGTAAAGGGGATAAAATTGCTTGGAACCAATCTTTGGAATACACCTGAACTGGCTGAAAAGGGTGAGAAATTCGCTGAGGGGGCGATTTTTTTCGATGGCCTCTGACGCACGATCCACATTTTAGAGAATCTCATTTTTTCGGGAGTTCGTTTCGACATTTCACACGATGAGCCCGGACTATTTGAAGTTCAGGGTTATGATGCAGGTCTAGTTCTTAGAGAGCTTATTGAAGACGGTGAACGCACCCGTATTGGGCTTACGGAACATTTGGGACAATTGAAGGCCTTCAAGGGAGTTCTGGGGACGCTCTACACAAATAAATCCCGAGAAGTTGAACGCCCGACCTTTCCTCTCTTCATTGACAAGGGAGTTATCAATGGGTGGAGAAGTGCCACGCCCACTCAGTCAGAAAAGCGAACAAAGTAGTCCGTTTGTTAGGAGGCTGTTTGCGGCTTCTCGAAATGGACTTTTTGCGACCTAAGTCCAAAATTTTTTATTTGAATTAGAGTATTTTTATGGGTAAAAAATGACAACATTTCAAAGCACCTGTACAAAGGTATCATCGATCTAATTTCCGCCCGCAAAAGGGCTGAGGCGATCTGTTAAAATTCTTCATTTCCGGACCATTTCTCCCCTTTTGCCATTAAAGGGATCCTCTATCGCTCCGAGAAGAGAGAGGGAGATTTATTGATTTCCGCCAATTGCGGAGGCTATATGAATTTTGACGATAAGGTCATCGACATACCAAAAACCCTGCCAATGTTACCTGTGCGTGACATTGTCGTTTTCCCATACATTATTCTCCCACTGTATGTTGGAAGAGAGTCCTCTATAAGGGCGGTAGAAGAGTCTCTAGCTAAAAACCGTCTTATCTTTTTGGCCTCCCAAAAGGAAATAACAGAAGAGAACCCCACCGAAAATACAATTTATCGAGTGGGCACTATTGCTATGATCATGAGAATGCGAAAACTATCGGACGGCCGTGTTAAGATCCTGATACAGGGCGTGTCCAAGGGACGAATAAAGCCTAGTTTTGAAGTTGAGGTCGAGAAGATCGACGATCCACAACAGGCTGGTGCAGCGATTGAATATGAGGCCATGATTCGCAATTCAAAGGAGCATCTTGAAAAGATCATAGCCCTGGGCAGAATGCTTTCGCCCGACATTCTATTGGTGTTGGACGACGTCACTGATCCGGGTCGCTTAGCTGATCTCATTGCTTCAAATTTAGGTCTCAAAGTCTCAGACGCGCAGAGCGTTCTTGAAACAGGCGACCCGAAGGTACGTTTGAAACTTGTGAATGAAATTTTGGCGAGTGAATTAGAGGTCCTACAAATGCAAGCTCGCATTCGTAATACAGCTAAGGATGAGATGTCGAAAAGTCAGCGCGAGTACTTTTTGCGCGAACAGATGAGAGCGATCAAGAATGAACTTGGCGATACCGATTCAAAAACTGAAGAGATCGACGAACTCAGAGAAAGAGTTGGAAATGCGGGAATGCCGGAGGAAGTTCTGAATGAGGCCCTGAAACAGCTTGGTCGACTGGAACGCATGCATCCAGACGCGAGCGAAGCCTCGATGGTGAGAACTTACCTCGACTGGATGGTGGACTTGCCCTGGAATAAAGCGACTGTGGATAATTTGGACATTGAGAGAGCTCAAAAAATTCTCAACGATGACCACTATGACCTACATAAAGTTAAGGATCGAATTCTTGAATTTCTTTCTGTTAGAAAGCTCAAAGTTAAAGATCTAAAGGGACCTATCCTTTGCTTTGCTGGCCCCCTGGGGTTGGCAAGACCTCTCTAGGTAAATCTATCGCGAGATCTATGGGCAGAGAGTATTTCCGTTTGTCTCTTGGAGGAGTTAAAGACGAGGCTGAGATTCGCGGACATCGACGCACTTATGTGGGTGCAATGCCAGGAAAAATTGTGCAAGCACTCAAACAGGTAAAGACAAACAATCCAGTTATCGTTCTCGATGAAATCGATAAACTGGGGTCAGATTTTCGAGGCGACCCGAGCTCCGCAATGTTGGAAGTTCTTGACCCCGAACAGAACGCCTCTTTTCGAGACAATTATCTGAACGTTGACTTCGATTTGAGTAACGTTCTCTTTATTGCTACAGCTAACGTTTTAGAGAACGTACCTCCAGCTCTCCGGGATCGAATGGAAATCATTCACATCTCTGGATACACTGAAAATGACAAGGTACTTATCGCAAAAAAACATCTTGTTGATCGCCAAATAGAACAAAATGGAATCACCAAAATGACCTCGAGTTTCTTGATGATGGGATCAAATATCTTATTTCGCATTATACACGTGAGGCAGGGCTGCGAAATCTGGAGAGAGAGATTGGTTCAATTTGCCGAAAAGTCGCTAAGCTTGTTGTGACTGGCCATAAGGACAAGGTTATTGTTGACGCGGAGAGAGTCTCAGACCTTCTTGGTCCGCCCAGATTTATCAGAGATGAAAGATGAAGGAGCATCAAATCGGAATATGCAGGGACTCGCGCTTGGACCCAAGCGGGGGGTGAGATCCTTTATGTTGAAGCTCTTAAAATGAAGGGAAAAGGCGCACTTGTCCTAACGGGTCAGCTCGGAGACGTAATGAAGGAATCTGCTTCTGCAGCTATGTCATATGCAAAATCTCATTCAGCTGAATTGGGAATTGACGAAGACTGGTTTGACAAGAACGATGCTCATGTTCACCTTCCGGCCGGCGCAATCCCCAAAGACGGCCCTTCGGCAGGAGGTACGGTGGCTACTTGCTTGACTAGCTTAATGACTGAGACACCCGTACGAAGCGACATTGCACTGACTGGTGAAATAACTCTATCGGGCCGAGTTTTGCCAGTCGGCGGAATCAAAGAGAAGGCACTCGCAGCTTTGAGTCACGGAATCACCAAGGTCATTTTGCCATTAGCAAACAAAAAGGATTTGTCAGATATTCCCTCAGAGTTTAGAGAGAAAATGAATTTCATTTTCGTAGAAAATCTGGATGAAGTCTTTGCTTTAGCTTTTGATAAAAGGCCAAAGAAAAAGAAGGACATCATAAAGAGCACGAAAAAGCAGAAATTAGGTGCAAACCCTTCCGCTGCCTGATCCGCAGAGAAAGGTCTTTATCAAGTTGCTCGGAAATCCTACTCCGCAATGGCCGATTGAATTGGCTTGGCTTTTTAGATCCAAGCCCGAGCCCTCGTTTCATTATGAATGGTCTAAAACGATAAATTCCACCACAGATCGATTCACGCTGATCAGGCCTAATTCTCCCTTAAGCTCAGGGCAATTGGTCGAAGATCATGTTATCATATAGTCTTGGGAAGTCTGCGGTACGTAGGGGGATGATCTGATGAAATCGAGACGAAGCTACCGATCTACGGCAATGTTGTTGCTTGCTGTGCTGTTTCTCAAGCTCTTTGGTTGCAAAGTTAACAACACGATACAGGGAATTATCGGGTCGGATTCAAATAAGATTTCTGTTAGCTTAGAGGGTGGGAGCTCTTCAGTCACTATCGCAGAGGGGTCAAATACAAATTTCGTTTTAATTTTATCTTCGCCTCTTGCTGCGGAGGCTTCACTTGAATGGTCCATATTAGATGTAAATGGAACGGCCGCAACTCTTGAGTTCCCGACATCTTCAGGCACAATTGTCTTTCCGCAAATCAACTTTCAGGGTACTTTAGCATACAAGGCTCCAATGATGCCCTACAGAAGGGAACTCGTCAGTTCTCCCTCCATTTCTCAAATCCATCTACGCCTCGCTTGGATATTGGATCAGTTGTGATTGCACTTTCAGTGACTGATGACGATTTTGTTCTTAGTTCAACAAAACTGGTATCCAATTCAACTAATTCATATGTTGATATTGATGTTGATTGGGATCTTAACTACGCGTATTTGGGCTCACGTTTTACAGGCACCTGCTTTCAGGTTGTGGACTTTGCGAACATTTTGGCTCCAGTCGTCGTGAAAACTATCGGGTCTGCCACCACTCCCTCTTCGACCGGAAATACCTGTTTGGGTGTAAAACTATTTGCGTCCAATAGGCGATTGATCGTGACAAGCAATGCAGGTAATCGCGCTGAGGTCTGGAACTTGGGAACAAATCCATCTGTATTGAATTTTACAAGAGTTATTGATTTAGCCGTTACATCAGCTCGTATCGTCGCTGGCATAAATGAAGCAAATGGACTTAATGACACAGATATATCCATTGTCAGGACAGGTGGAGTTGCAAAACTGAAAATTCAATGAGGGCGCTGCAAGTTTGGTTTCAACATGGAATACAGGTTTGGCTGGATCTCGAAATGGCGGGGTGGTCGTAGATGGGAACTTTGTGTTGAGTGGCGGCTGGGACAACGCGGCTCCAATTCTCTCTCATGATTTTTCAACTGGACTCTTATTAAGTACCTATCCAATGGACAATGGCGGCAGCAGTGGGCTCTGGTCCGCTGCCATTTCTCCTGACCAATCAAAAGTATTCTTCGGCGGTTGGGTCTCAGGCTTTTTTAAGTATTCCGCTCTCCCCTCTCCTGATTTGCGTGTAACCAAGCGAATCGACAACCCAAGCGGGTATCGCTCCACGGCATATGCTCATATTGACGGCAAAGATTACTTCGTGGCGGTGTCTTCGAGCTACTATGTTGATGTCTATGATGCGACTGATATTGATAGTCCCCAGCTCGCGTATCGCACTCTCGTCCCGGGCATGGAAGGCGAATTGTATGGAGTGAGGGTCAATCAGAATTCAAGGAGATTGGTTGTTGTGACGAATAGAGGCGATTTTGTCCTGGCGGATTGGGACAAAATGTTGCCGGCACAGGCCCAACATCCTCAATTCTAATTCACTTTTTGTGTGATAGTTCTGTGCTTATTTATCGAGCGAGAAGGCCCAATCAACGAGTGCCTCTGAATTTTCGGTCTTTTTACTTTTCTCAGTCTTTAAGGAGAGAGTCGCGTTATTTTCCTCAAGGACCCGAACCAAGGTTTTCAGATCAGTGACCTCCTCTTTGAGCAGAATAATTTGCTCTTCCTTCTCCTGAAGGATGACGGCGTAGGCCTTTTTTATTTCCTGAAGGACAGAATGCACAGTAAGGGCTATTTGGTCAGACTCTACCCCTTGATTCAGTGGCAGATCCTGAATCAAGGGGCGGCCCTTTATCTCTGATATTGGCTCCGGCCCGATTGGATCTCTACTGACAGATGGGGGGAGCGCTGGAAATCACCCTGGCATGAAATTGGTGCATCATTAAGGAGTGTCCTTCAGCCAATATTTTCCATTTTCCAAATTATACTCTGCGGCATCTTCTTTTATTCTCCGCCTCAGAGTTGAGACGCTGACTTTGTATTTGCTTGAGTAGTCGTTTAAACTGATCCATTCGGGCCCGATCAAAGGACACCCCCTTTTGACTATTCAAAATTATCATAATTTTGTTGTATTGACACCTTGTTTGAATACTCAGCTCAATGTCTGGCCCTTTGTCCGTTCGGGGTTTTAGTGTGTTCCATATCATCAGTGACTATTCAGACTATCCAAAATTGTTAGAAATTGCTCACTTTTGATGACTACCCTCTGGATATGATCAAGATGAGTATCCAACTCTCTCACTTACTCTTATTCAAGATGGCTCACTCAAGGGGGCTTGGTCGGGCCAACTTCCCATCAAGCTGAGAATTCATTTCCTTTGTTAAAAAAATTTAATAAGATCAGCCTCATGCGCCTAAGTGAAAAAAAGCATCCTTCATTGGTACTGAGTGGAGGCGGGATCAAAGCCGCCGCCTTTCATATTGGTGTATGTCTAGCATTGCAAGAGAAGGGCTTTAGCTTTGAGGGTGGATTTCGTAATTCGGAAGAGACTAAGAATCAACCTGACCCATCTGTTCCTCTTAGATTCCAAACTTATGTAGGATCTAGTGCGGGATCGGTGATCAGTACCCTGTTAGCAGCTGGCTATGATGTTGATGCGATCATCCATGCCTTTACTCAAGGCGCCGGACTAACTTCAGCGATCTGGAAGGCCAAAAGTACTGGCTCATATTTAAGACCTCTCACCTACCGCGATATTTTTGCTTTGAATATCAAAACTCCGCGAGCCACTCGTATCCTCCCAAGCTTGTTTCGAAAAAGCCTGTTATTTCAGGTGGTATTGAAGTTTTACTCAAAAGAGGTGTTAAAGTTAATGGGATTTTTACGACCGGCAACATAGAGAAATATCTTCGGGAAGATGTTTTGCTCTCCAATGATTTCCATTCGCTTCGTCCGAAGCTCTTCATTATTGCCACCCAACTCAATCATTCAAGAAAGGTTGTGTTTGGGGCCTATGACAAGACCGTTAAAGAGAAGACAATTAAGTACGCTTCTTACTCCAATATTAGTGAGGCCGTCGCTGCCTCCGCCAGCCTCCCTCCTTTTTTGCCCGTGCAGGATTACTAATTCAGAAGGTAAGGAAATCTACTTCTTTGACGGAGAAATTCGGGACACCCTGAGCACTCATGTTGCAGCTGATCATGGATCAGACCTTGTTATTTCTTCCTATTCAATCCAACCTACCATTTCAATGAAGAGATTGGTTCTCTTCACGAGTACGGAATGCCAATTATTGCTAACCAAGCTCTCTATCAGGTGGTCCAACAGAAAATTGCTAAGCATATTGAACACCAACAGGAAATCCGTGGCTTAATAAATGCTGTAAATGGGTATCTAAAACAAGCCAACATACCCCCTGAACACCGCGAAAAATTAATGGAAATTTTGGTTTCTCGCACAAACTACAGACCAAATGTGGACTATATTTATATTCACCCTAGTCCCCACGACTACGAAATGTTCTTTTTTGATCATTTCAGTTTGAATCCCAAAATCCTATCCAAAATTGTGAAAATTGGATTCAAGGCCGCAATGGCAACTCTCAGACAGTACAACATCTAAAGCAACGCAATGAGCTGAGCTGAAGCCTTGGACCGGACTCCACCCATCATCAGATCAAACTGCTAAAAAAAAGAGCCAATATGACCACACCCAAAAAAAGACTCTCGACTGCTTCACGTAGACACCCCCCATATTTGACCCACTCAGAAGGTATCTCAAATTAATATAATTTACGAATCGAATAGTTTTGTAACTGAGATAACTGCCTGTTATAGAGCGATAGGAGAGCGCCAAATTCTTAGAATAGGCCTGCAACAGCCTTCGAATTTCTTCATAAAATGGGGTTCGAAAAAAATCCCCAGGACTATCGTCGTCAGAGCACCTGCTCCCACCAGCCAACGGCCCAATATTCGTAAGTGATCGACCTCAATGCCTCCTCCTTCCGACATCTACATGTAATCAACTGGGCGCAGGTCATAGTAGACGCTGATTGCGGAACTCACAACTCCCCAAAACGATACCCAAAAAAAGCCCTGCTTGATCGCTGCCGAAAAAATATAAAATTTCCCAAAAAATCCCAAGGTCGGCGGAAGACCTGCCAAGCTCAACATAAATACTGTTAGGCAGGCGGCCAAAATGGGGCTGCGAGTTCCAAGCCCTTTAAGATCATCTGCAACTGTTTCTGAATTTTCATTCTTTTCTAGTAAACTCAATATCCCAAAAGATCCCAAGGTCATGATCATGTAACCAAAAAAACATAAAACATCACGCTGAAGCGCCAAGATACCCCAATTCCCCAATGCCTGCAGCTAGTACCCCAACCAAGATATATCCAGAATGGGCAATACTTGAATAAGCAAGCATCCTTTTCAGATTTCTTTGCAGGATCGCCGTGACATTTCCAGCGATCATCGTAAGCACCGCCAACCATTGGATACCCACGATGAGGTCCTCGGTTCTCTCTCCGTTAAGAACTTGAGTCCCAACAAGGCGCAAGAACGCAGCAAATATGGCAACCTTCACTCCGGCGGCCATAAAACCTGTAACAGGTGTCGCAGACCCCTGATAGACATCAGGAGCCCAAAAATGAAACGGGACTATCGCAACTTTGAAAGAAAGTCCCACCAGAACCATCACAATCCCAAACATAAAAAGTCGATTTGTCCCAATCAGGTCAGCCCCGATCCCAGATAGATCAAGTAAATAGATCCCACCGGCCGTCCCATAAATGAAGGCACACCCATAAAGAAATATCGCAGAAGCAAAGCTTCCTAATACGAAATATTTAAATGCGGCCTCTTTCCCGAAGTCGCTCTTCTAAGCTCAATGCGATAGCCAAATACAAGCACAAGGACATGACCTCGATGCCTATAAACAACATAATTAAGTCATTGGACCACGCGACCAGCAACATTCCCATCGCAGCATTCAAAATGAGAAATACCAGTTCCTCAAACTGTCGCGTTGATGTAGCTAAATTATCTTTGGCAAAAATCAAAGTTATTGCGGTTGCAATAATAATCAAAATGGCAGACCAACTACCAATTCCATCAAAGACCAGGGACTTGGAAAAAGCCGTTTGGTTGATTCCATAATTTGAAATCGTCAACCCACCCGCAATTGTTAGCCCAATCAGCCCGTACAATACCGATGACATCGATTTTGGCGTTCGCCCTCTACCAAAAGCCTTGACGCTCAAAGGAATGAGACTCGCAATAAAAGTGCAATCGCTTGGGCTAACCAGTAACAAATCAACCAACTGAAAATTTACCGACATGAAAAGACTCCCAAGTCTATTTACTTAATCCGTTCGTTAAATAACGCGTAACAGATTCCCGCAAGCTCTCCCTACCTGAAATACTGAGTTCATAACTCGTACGATTGGACACAATATGATCAATACTCGCATTCGACCACCGAAGAAAATGTCCCGGAACAACCCCATCAAAAAATCAGAAAAATTAAAGGTGCCATCACCAAAATCTCTCGAGAACTGAGGTCCAAGCCATGCTTTCATGCTCAACAACCAAAGCTCCCTTTTCGCCATAAAAATACGCCAACCATCCAAAGCATATAGGCTGCCCCAAGAACAACTCCAGCTACAGCAACATAAGCGTATGGGCGAGCGCCCAAGTAGGCCCCTCACAAATGTAGAACTCCCCACAAACCCGTTTGTCATCGGCACTGCGATGCTCGAGAGAGTTACAATGAAAAAACAATGGTAAAAATCGGCGCGGCCGACGCCAATCCCCCATACTTCGAGATTTCACGACTATGGGTCCTCTCATAAATCATTCCCACAAGTAAAAACAAGGCCCTTGTGCTAATTCCATGATTCAGCATTTGATACAGACCACCATTAACGCCGTATACGTTAAAGGAAAAAAGACCCAATACAATATATCCCATGTGAGAAACCGAAGAATAAGCGACCAATTTCTTCACATCGGGCTGAACCATTGCCACCAAAGCACCATAAACAATTCCAACCGCTCCAACCAAAAGAAAAACCCACGAATAGTATTCTGAGGCTTGAGGAAACATGGGAATCGAAAAACGCAACAGGCCGTAAGTTCCCATCTTTAACATCACACCGGCAAGAATCACAGATCCAGGAGTTGGTGCCTCCACGTGTGCATCGGGCAACCAGGTGTGGAAAGGAAAAGAGGAATCTTTATCGCAAACGCAAGAGAGAACGCGAAAAAGAGCAAGGTTTGTGTTGATAAAATCTCCCCAGCCACAAATGGTATTTTTAATTTGTAAAAATCAAGGAGACTTGCCGATATCACCCCGAGTTGGTCTTGGGCATAAAACATCATTGCAATTATTCCTAGAAGCATGAATAGAGACCCGACCATCGTGTAGATAAAAAACTTAAGGGTCGCATAAATGCGTCTCTGCCCTCCCCAAATTCCGATCATAAAATACATTGGCACAAGTGACAGCTCAAAAAAGGTATAGAACAGGATGGCGTCCATCGCCACAAAGGTTCCGAGCATCGTTGTTTCAAGCACAAGCATAGCCACAAAAAAGCCACGATGCTTTTTTTTCAATCGCCGTCCAACTGCCCAAATTGTCAAAGGAGTGAGAAAAGTTGTAAGGAGAATCAGCCAAAAAGAAATTCCATCTATACCAAGAAAATAGGACACCCCCGCAGAAGGAATCCAAGGATACTGCTCAACCAACTGCAGCCCAGAGTGACTGGGATCAAATTTAAAAAAAAGAATGAGACTCAGAACAAATTCAACCGCCGCAAAGCTCAGGGCCAAAGGCCTCAACATCTTTTCACTTGGAGTAAACCAAAGTACACCAGCCATCAACAGAGGAAGCAAAATTAAAGTCGTCAAAAACATGAATCACCTCAAAGGGAATAAATCATCAACGAGATCAGTCCTATCGCAATAAAAAGGGCATATTGTTGGAGATTTCCATTTTGAAGGGAGCGGATCCCCCTTCCAGCACTACTTATAAAATCAGAAACCCAATAGGTTATCTGATCAATAAATCTGACATCAATATAAACCCAAAGACCCTTACTCAAATTCACGAGCGGATTGATTAATTTCCCAAAGTAAAACTCATCTATCCAGTATTTACCTTCGACAAGTTTATAAATAGGGCCAATCTTTCTCGTAATTATCGCAGTTCGATCAGGATTCAAAATATAGGTATCATATGAAAACCACGCGGCCAAACCCAGCAATACCCACTGAAACTCCCATTAAAGACCACTCTAAGATTGCACTTCCGTGCGCTTCGCCAGGTAACTTAGCTAATACAGGCTCGAGCCATTCTGAAAGCAAATGACTCGGATGCCCTGGCAAAATGGCTGATATTACGTGGGGAATTCCGATCCATCCGCCTACTACTGATAAGATAGCCAAGACAATCAATGGAAATGTCATAGAAAAAGGAGATTCGTGGGGATGACTTTCAGATGAAAACCGAGGCTTTCCCCAAAAAACAAATGCCATCAATCTCGTCATGTAGAATGCCGTCGCGGCTGCAGTTAAGGCCCCATAATCCAGAAAAGAGGACCTACTTTGGAAGGTTGAATGCATGCCAAAGAATCTCATCCTTACTAAAAAGCCAGCAAAGGGAGGCAGTCCTATAATGGCGACCCACCCGATCATAAAGGTCCAATAGGTAATTGGCATATAACGCTTAAGGCCCCCCATTTTCCGAATATCCTGCTCGTGATGCATAGCATGTATGACACTACCCGAACCCAAAAACATCAGGGCCTTAAAAAAGCATGTGTCATCAGGTGAAACATCGCCGGCATGAAGGCCCCTACGCCTACAGCTAAAACCATGTATCCCAACTGAGAAACCGTCGAATAAGCTAAAACTTTTTTAATATCCCATTGAGTCATTCCAATTGTCGCAGCCAATAAGGCTGTCATCGCACCAACAATAGCCACAACCATCATGGCCTGAGGAGCCAGGACAAACACCGCACTTAACCTCACCATCATGTACACGCCGGCAGTTACCATTGTGGCAGCATGAATCAGTGCTGAAACAGGCGTGGGACCAGCCATAGCATCAGGAAGCCAAACATAAAGTGGTATTTGAGCTGACTTCCTGTGGCACCAATGAAAAGAAACAAGCAAGCAAGCGTGATTGGCCCAGACCAGCCAGTTTCGGCGGTGGCCGGCAATAGGTGACTCAATTGAGAAAATTCAACTGAACCAAAAGTTGCAAAGAGAAGAAATATTCCCAATAAAAATCCGGCGTCTCCAATTCGATTTGTAATAAAGGCCTTCATACCGGCCGCAGATTTTTCTTTGTCCGTAAACCAAAAACCAATCAGAAGATATGAACAAAGGCCAACCTCCCATCCAACGAACATGACAATCAGGTTATCGCCGAGCACCAAAAGTAACATATTGAAAAGAAACAAGTTCAGATAAGCAAAGTACTTGGATGGCCTTTCATCGTGAGACATATAGCCCACGCTAAAGATATGAATGAGCGAGCCTACTCCCGTTATGACCAAAATCATGATCGCACTGATCTGATCCACCAGAAAAGCTGCATTGGCTTTGAACTCGCCAACAGCCATCCATTCAAAAAAATGGACTCTCAGAAATCGCCCCTCCCCAGCCGGCATTTGTATCAAGAGAAAAACGAGTAGAGCCGAACAAATGAATGAAATAATTGCTGCGCCACTGGCAACAGAACCAGCTAATACATAATTTGAATTTTTAAACCTCAAGCCATTAAACAGAAAACCAATCAGGGGCGCTGCCAATAGTATTGCAAACAATAGCTGAATTACCATTTTTTCGGCCCTAACCTTTCAGTTGTTCAAACGTCTTAATGTCCACTTTTTTGAATTGCTTAAAAACCGTCACCGCAAGCGCCAGACCAACTCCAGCCTCTGCTGCGGGCCACTGTCATAACAAAAAAACCATCAATTGACCGTGAATATCACCCATATGATGGCCAAAAGCCACAAAAGCGATGTTCACCCGTTCAACATCAATTCCACTCCCATCAATATTACAATAAGGTTTCTTCTCATCAAAACGGCAATCATACCCATGGTGAAAACGAAGCCAGACAAAGCTAAATAGTGATTCAATCCAACGTATTTTAATGCCTCAAGTGCGTGCATGAGTTCCCCCTTGCTCGTGATACTGCCACTACTCCTACCGCTATCAGAAGCAGCAGCACCCCAAGAATCTCAAATTCTAACAGATACTCCGAAAACAGTATTTGAGTCAGTTGCTTCATTTCTGATGAATAGCCTGAGGCTGCCACCGAAGAAGACACCGAGGGAGCTTTCATCATCTCGGTAGAGCGCTCCGCCGCCCCAAATACCAAACCCAATATGGCTCCGGCGCTTGTGAGTTTTAAAAAACCAGAGAAAATTCCTCGCGAGAAAGCCATCATTTCCCTTTTTAAATCAAATAGCATCAGAACCATCACAAAAAGGACCATCACTGCTCCGGCGTACACAATCAATTGCACTCCAGCAATGAAATAGGCCTCCAAAAGATAAAAATTCCAGAAATAGCAACCATCGCCATAACGAGAAACAGAGAAGAGTAGATCGGATTAACCACGACCACCATCAGAAATGCGCTCAGTACAATGAGCCCAGACAATATATAAAACAGTATGCTGTTCTCCATATTTACACCCACTTCGTTCGCAAAATTAATACGACCACAGCCGTCAGAATCGTATTGGCCAAAGCCCACGGAAGCATTGTCTTCCATCCCAAATCCATTAATTGATCGTATCTAAATCTCGGCAATGACCATCGAACCCAAATGAAAACCCAAAGAAAAAACAAAACTTTGACAAGAAATACCACATGAAGAATAAACGTCGTTAACAGACTGGACAGGGTCGCAGACGACCCAAATTCAATCAGCACATCTTGAATCTGCTTCGGTTCTACCAGGGGAAGATTATAGCCACCTAAAAAAAGGTCACCATGATCGCAGATGCAACCAACATGTGACCATATTCACCTATGTAAAACATGAGCATCTTTAGCCCCCATACTCAGTATGGTATCCGGCAATTAACTCCAGATTCCGCTTCGGGAAGATCAAATGGAAGTCGGTTCGTTTCAGCAAACATGGCAGCAAAAAAAATGAGAGCTCCCAATGGTTGAAAAATATTCCCCAATTGGGCAGGTATGAAAAACAATGCGCTCTCCAAACGCAGAAAAAGTCAAAGGCCCCTGCTGAGCGAGAACCATTTCAGAAAAGGAAAAGGTATTGTATATTAAAAGACTTCCCACAAGGGACAACCCAAGCGCCAGTTCATAACTAATCATCTGAGCAGTCGCACGAAGGGCTCCAAAGAGAGAATATTTGCTGTTTGAGCTCCAACACCGCCAAAAAGCAATGAATAACTGCCCAATGAAGAAATCCCAAGCACAAAAACAATACCTATTCCAATTTCAAAGCCCTGAAATAAGAAAGTATAAGGTCCCCAGGTTTTACCAAAATACTCAAATGCTTCAATTTGAAAAGGTGTTGAAAGAGGTATCGAACTGAAGGCCAGAGCCCCCGGGATCAGTGCCAATATGGGGGCAGCGTAAAACAACCAGGGACTTGTTTTATCTGGAACGAATTCTTCCTTAAAGAGAAACTTCACAGCGTCAGCAAGGAGCTGTGTCAATCCCAATGGTCCAACTCGATTTGGTCCAAATCGATTTTGGATAAAGGCGGAGCCACGCCGCTCTATCCACACCAACACAGGCACAAGTTGAACCATCATAAGAAAGATAAAAAGAATTTTGATAATATTAATAGATCTCAAATACATCGTGACCCATACTTATTCCCACTCCAAAGCCTTAGATCTAATCTCCCAAACCAGTCCGAAAATGAAAATGGCCAAAAAATATGGCCACCGCAATAAAAATGTAAATCCCATGTCCAGAGGAAATGAAATCACCATAAGCTACGGCCCACGGATACATAAAAATAATCTCAATATCGAATAAAATGAACAAAATCGCTGTAAGATAATATTTGACTGGAATTTTTGTGTCTTCCCTTATATCCCCTTCTAAACCACACTCGTAAGGTCGCTTCTTCATCGCAGATTGAATAGAACGCGGTCCGAGAAGAGAGGGAGACCATGACCAGGCAGCACCAAAAAGCGCAACAAAAACACCTAAAAATAAAACCGAAACCAACGGTGACATTTAATTTCCCCGAGTCAATGAAGTGACAAAAGAGGATGTGTCTTTATATATACAGACTGCGCCAAAAGAGTCCAAGAAAATTGAATGGAATCAAGAAGATATCGTTCGTAGGAAAAATTCTCAAAACCCATTGCGCAAGAGATGATGGAGCATGGCGCAATAGTGGAGTATAGCCTTAGGGGGCCCTTGGATCACGGAAGGAAATATGGATAGTAAAGGAACTGCAAAGGACTCAATGCTCACCAATTCGAGCTCCTTAGATCTAAAACTCACAAAGCTAATTTCTGACCGACTTTTGAGGTTTCCAGACAACAAAGTAAAGGTGATCGGAACTTCTTCCTATTCGCTCGCCTCAGCTCTCGCAACAAGTGACATCCCTTGGGATGGGCGAAGAGCTCGCCTCTTGCTCGTTCCCTCGGACAGTGAGCTTCGGCCGCTCACAGAATGCCTCAATTTCTTTGACCCGAACCGTAAGATCATGGAACTGCCCAGCTTTGATGTGAACCCCTATTCTGGCCTGTATCCCAATCCGCGACTTGCCGCGGCTAGAGTGCGCTGGCTTTTTGAAGCCCAAAATGCAAAACCTGGACAAGTCTTCATTGCCTCTATGGCCGGCCTCTTGCAAAAGACGCTTCCTTTCTCCCTCCTTGCACGGACAAGCCTCAGAATTTCTAAAGGTCAGACCTTGGATAGCAACTTTTTCAAAATATTGGAAGGCTTCGGATACCATGCGTGCAGCATTGTTGATGAGGTTGGTGGCTATTCCAGGCGCGGGGGGATCGTAGATCTCTTTTCCCTTCATCTGATCAGCCCTTTCGCCTCGAATTGTTTGGCGATGACATTGAATCAATCCGAAATTTTGACCCGGAATCCCAGAGAAGTCAGAGCGATGAGGTCAGCGAAATTGTTATTTTACCCCTCACGAAATCATTTATTCAGAGGATGATCTGCAGCAGACAATCAGTCGATTCCGAAATATGACGGATGGACGCATGGTTGATTCAGCCGATCTTGATGCCATCTTGTATTCGCTCAGCCAACAGCAGTATTTTCCCGGAATTGAGTTTCTCCTCTCTCAATTTTACCCTCTTGCCGAGACTCCCCTTGATCATTTTTGCTCTCCTCTTACAATTATCTCGCTTGACCCGCTGGAGATTGCTCGGTCCCAAGATATATATTGGGAATCATTAAAATCCGGATTTAAAAACTCCCCTGACATGGCATTGCGTCCAAATCCTGAAGATCTCTACTCGAGATTGGAAACCTTGAATTGGCCCGAGGCCAGATTGAGATTGAATTCTCTCGCATCAACTTTGAAAATGAAGATCAAAATCATCCTGAAAGCAATTTAGCCCAAGATATTATTGAATACCCTGCTCCAGACATGGTTGAGTTTCGACAGCAGGCCGTTGCGCTAATGAGCAAGCCCAATGAACAGACCTCATACGTCAAAGATAAAGTCTCTCATTTAAGAGATGAGGGTTTTGTCATTTTCATCTGTACCCATTCTCATTCAAATGCAAGTCGGCTGAAAGTTTTTCTCGAAAAGTGCAGTTTTGATTCTCATATTATCGAAGAACGCAAGGCCTCTTGGGATGATCTTCGTTCAGACCAGAATCAAAACCGACGCCTGATTCATCTTCTTGTAGGGCCTTGTCCTAAAACGACTAAATCCAATCCGGACAAACTGATTTTTTGAAAGACTCTGATTTTTTGGGGATCAAAACTCGGAAAAGAGAACATCGAAAGGGAAGGTACCCTCCTCAACGGACCAATGCCATCACGTTTGGAACATGAAGCCAGGCGACTTCATTGTTCTCAAACTCCATGGAGTTGGAATCTACGAGGGCTTGAAAACGATGCCCATCCAGGGGGTTCCGACCGAGATGATTCACTGCGATATAAGGACAAAGATAGTCTCTATTTGCCTATCTATCGAATTGGGCAAATTCAAAAATATTCGGGTCCCACCAATCCTCTTTTTATCGATAAG
>JADJNU010000007.1 GCA_016714165.1 Bdellovibrionales bacterium | reverse complement strand
GATTTTCCGGAACCGACAGCCCCGATGATGCCGAGTACTTTGCCTCCATGGCCGGAACCCGAAACACACAAAAATCAACGGTGCGTTATAAACGAGGACTGCTATGGGATCAAAACACCGGCGAAAAGTCAGTCAGGGACACTGAGGAATTCGTCGTGCACCCAAATCAAATCCGACAGCTCGGACAAGGACAGGTGTTGAAGATTTCGAGACTCAAAGATCGAGGTACAGAATTGGTAAATGTAACTGGCAACTCAGAAACTACGCACAACGAAACATAAAATAAAATGGAGAAAAGGCTAGACCATCAAAAATATAAGTTGAACATTGAATTGTCTGGTTTAATTATTATGGAGGATGCATCGATTGTTTTAAACCAAACGATTCATGCTAATATGATCAACCTTTTGAAGAGAGCATTTTTTATTTTTCGCAAGATTAATGATTTGAAAAACTGAAGGGGACAAAATGAGCGAATTTGCCAAAGAGAGCCAATTTAAAATGGACCTATATCTAACTCCAAAGGAACTTGCAGATATTTTAGGAATAACAGTTCAGGCACTTCACAAGTTCCTTAAAGAAACTGAAATTCAAACAAGAATCGGAAACAGTAGATTTCATAGAATTGAACCTTCCAAAATCAGCGAAATATTACAACTTAGAGGGCTATCATTTCCTAGCATGGTAATTGATCTTCACAATGTCAAAGGTGGTGTCGGCAAAACTACCTGCACCCACGCGTTGGCAACACGTGCCGCTACCTATGGAGCTAGAGTTTTGATGATAGATCTGGATCAACAAGCAAATTTGACTGGATCTTTTGGAATTCATGGCAACCCCAGAGAATTTCCGACAATTATGGATATCCTAGATGGATCATTCAATGGAAAACAAATTTCGGTAAAAGATGCGATTATTAATCTTATTCCGAACCTTCACCTAATTCCTTCGAATTTGGCAATGGCTAATTTGGATACTCTATTAAGTTTGAATAATTCCATTAATATCTCGAGTCTGTTTGCAAATATGCTTAAACCGGTACGACAGGAATATGATTTCATCTTCTTTGACTCCCCTCCAAGCCTATCTAAGTTAACATCAGCCGCACATATTTATTCGGACCTTATTCTAATGCCTGTCGAGCCCGATAAATTTTCTCTTGATGGATTGGAATTAAATTTTGAGCACATAGCTCGTCTGAGGAAAAATTTTGGTGCTCGGGCCGTAACCAAAATCTTCATCAACAAGTACGATGGTCGTCCAAAAATAGACTATCTGATAGCTTCAGAGTTGGCTAAAACTGACTACGGAAAACAACTTTGTGAATCAGCCGTTGGATTTTCAAGTGGACTGAAGGCTTCAATAGCTGAGGGTAAGACTATATGGAATACTGCAAAAAAGCACGTTGCTCTTGAACATTTGGATTCTCTTTTTTTAGAAATAACCAATCTTAAAGAATTTTGGAGATCACAAAGGTCACTGAAGAATTCCGATTCTGCTGCAAGCTCACTCGTTACCGAGGTTCAGGCGTAATGGCGAGCAAACCTCCACTCAAATTAAAAAATTTACTATCCAAAGGACAAAAGCGATTTGGCGGGTCAAATAGCGACGACTTTGACTTTCTAAATGCAAGAGAACAGCTAGTGAATAACCGAAAATTTGATCATACCGATGACAATGTCTACGGAACCAGTCAATCCACATCTAACGGCAATGCCCATCCTGATGCACCAGACTCGTCAGAGTTGAACGATCACGCGACCCCAAGTGAGAATACCCATAAAATTGAAATGGACAAACCTCGAAGTTCAGGACCAGTTGAACCCGGTTTGAACCTGGTTCAGGAAAAGTTCATGAACCAGGTTCAAGACTTAGCCCTGAACGATAAATTTTCAAATAACTCAAACGCCATCTGCGCGACGGACAATAGCTCGTCTCAGGAACCACCTTCATCGAAAAATATGGTTCATGAACCTAGTTCAAACAAAGTTCATGAACCGGGTTCATCAATAAATTCTCTGCCAACTGACAAATTGATACTAACTAGTCAATTTGACTTGGAGATCAATTCGACTACTATACCAACTTCCTCTGGAAAAATTAATTCCAACAAGGTTCATGAACCGGGTTCAAACTGTGTTCACAAACAAGGTTCAGCAAATGGTCAGAAATTAACTGACATGCCTGAACAATTATTACAAATATGGCATCACCCCGCACCTGGAAACCAGGTTCAAACCAAGGACATGAACCGGGTTCACTCCAGGCACTCCGTTCATAATGATCCTACAGCTTCAGACATAACTCACTCCCCAAAATATGAACCCAGTTCAAACCCAGTTCAGTACCGTGTTCAATCTAGCTCCATGAACCCAGTTCAGAACCACGTTCATCCCGATCAGGATATCTCAACTCTCCAAAGGAATTTTGAACTTGAGAGATTGCTCACAAGTTTAGGTGGCAATAACCATAAGCTCTTTGACTATATCGCACATATTCAGAGCAAATCGGGTGTATCGCATGTTGAGACTACCTATCCATTTCTCTGTCATGCTTGGTATACCAATGGAGTCTATGAAAACCTCCTTCAAACGCCTTTCAAAAAAGGGCTTGATAGTAAATAACTCTCATTCGACCGGAGGCCGAGGATCAAAAAGAAATATCGGTATACCGAAGGATATTTTAACAACTTATATAAGCATCCTTTTACACAGACAAAAGCCAAATGAATTTCTGAACCCAGTTCAGAACCAGGTTCACCTTGATACTAGAACCAGGTCTGAACCTGGTTCACCACTGGGTTCATTCTCCTCTAGTAGTAGTAGTGATATTAATAATAAGAATATTACTAATACTATCGGCCCTGAATCGAAGCGCCAGGACCTCCCCGAAGACTGGCTTCAGATTCAGACACCGGAGAATGTGAAGGCCATCGGTTTTGGTCAAACTCAGATCAAACAACTCTTCCAACTGGGTACCTTATCAGCACCAGAGGTTCAGGAGTCTCTGGAGGCTTTTGCTTACGATTTAGATGTCGGAGGGATCAGCAGCCGTGGATCAAAGCTTGCCTTTCTGATGGGCATCCTCAGACGTTCTGGAGCCTACATCTCTGAAGGTCTGGTCAACGAGCTCAAGGTCCAGGTGGAAAACAACGAAAAGCGAAGGAGAGAGATGGCGGATCTCGAAAAGCGCCAAGCTCAGGACAAGCTCACAGCTAAAGCTCAGGAGATCGCCTCTCACATGACAGAGAGGGAGAAGCTTTCACTTGTTCCTGAAAACGGACTGGTCAAGATGGGCAGCGTTTCTCATGAGAGGCTCGTGATGGCCAAAATTGTTGAGGGACTCTCTAAATCTTAAAAAACTACCCCCGGATCGGGTAGGGGACAAAGGGATCCAGTTTTTATGGAGGGAGGCAAGGTGGGTCAGTTTTGCAGAAAGCGATACAATTCGGAATATTACCTTCGCAACAAAGAGCGAATCAGAGAATATCGGCTCAAGCGAAAGACTGAAATTCAACCCTCAATTGTTGAATCCCAACTCTCCTTGTTTGAAATTCAACGTGGTCCTCAAATCGTTCAACCTCGAGTCAAACTTTCAAATTTGAATTTCTTGGCCTCCTGGTCCAGATACTCCTTATTGCTGGAATCACTTACTTTTTACTCCGTGAAGCGGTTGAATTTTATCAGTCAAACAATTCAAACCTTGAGCAATCCATTCTCGCAGCCTTTCTCGTTGAAGGACTCTTGATCGTGTTTGCCTTTCTCAAGCCCTCAAACCTGGTGAGTCAAATTCTGGTCAAAACAGTGCTGGCACTTCTCTTTCTCTACTCGTCCTGGTCCTTTTCTTCCAACGTGATTGGGAAGGGGATGGGCAATATTGCCCAAGGCGAAGTATTGAGAGAGACAATATCCGGTCTCAAATCCACGATGGCGAAGAACGATCTGGCAATTGAGGTGTTCATGCAAAAGGCTGGCTTTCAGCGGCCCGCAAGCTGACCAATGAGAACAACGAGCACAGAAAGCGTCTTTTAGAGCTTCAGGCAAACGAGATGAATCAAAGCTTAAGGCCCGAACAAGCTCAAAAGAGTAACACTATTTCTCTTGTCGTCTTGAGATTTCTATTTCAAATCTCCAATATCATTTTAGTTCATCAATTGAGCTCAGGTTTTCAAAGGAAATTTCGTTCTCGTCGCAGGACCATGGTCTGGAGACGAGAGATGGATTTTGCGGCTGCATGAGGGGAGATCGATTTTTCAATAGATCAGTTGAACCCTAGATTAGGGTTCAACTGAGGGGTCCTTTCGTCATATAAACATCTGAATTTACCAGGAAATAATAAATTGACATTTTGTATTTACATTTTGCATGTACATTGCTATACTTAGCATGGTGAAGATTAGCTATTTCAACTGGGATCAGCATAACGAAAAGAAGTGTCAGAAGCACGGCCTGTCGATATCCATGATCGAGGCATTTTTTCTGAGTGATCCGTTGGTTACCCTGATAATAAACACAGCGAGGCCGAAGATAGGTACGTAGCTTTTGGTCTTTATGATGGCAGGTATTTGGTAGGGGTGTTTACGCTTCGGATAATTGAAGGTCGATTTATGATTCGTGTAATTAGTGCCAGATACGCGAAAAAAAAGGAAATAGAGGCATTAAATGAAAAAGAAAAAAGCAAAAAAAGCAAAGGTAAATAAAAGAGTGAAGAGTGACCCTGTTGAGAGGGATTTTTCAGATCTCATCAGAAATGGAGACTGGAAGCCGTTCTCTCATTATTTCCAATTTGTCCCTAAAGATAAGACGGTTACGTTTCGGATATCAGATGATCTTTTGAGGAGACTTAAGGATCTTGCAGAATTGAAGAACACAAAATATCAAAGGCTCATTCGCGAGGCCTTAATCCAATATCTTGAGAAAGCATCTTAGGGCGGTTGGACCAAGGTGTCGCGTTCCCGGTAATCAGCCTCCTCTTCGTCCCAGCTGTTCAGCCCCCTGGTCTGTGACGAAACAATTGTAACAATCGGAATAGGGGTGGAGGGAAGTCTATATGGCCTCAAAATTTGCGCCTGATCCTATTTTGATTAGGTCACTCTCAAATATTGCAAGAGACCTGTAGTGTCCCCTCCACTTTCATTGCGAGGATCGTAACACGAAGAGAGAATTGCCCCCCCAATGTGACGGATCGGGCTTTCAAATTTGAGAGCCACGGAGGAGGCCTGGAGAAATGGCTATAAGCCTAAAAAAATCAACCAGTTGAGGGTTTCTATTACCCCGAGAGTGTTGGCTCACCCGATTAAATTGTAACAATCGTAACGGGCGGGGAGGGTATTCAGGGCCTCAAATTCTGCATTGGATCATGTATGATTATAGGAGTTTTCTTACATAAATGAAAACAATTGACAAAGACAACGCAAAGCGTTATATAGACCGTCCCAGGTTTGGGGGCGAGTTTATTTTGGGCCTTGAAAGTGGATAGGGAGCGTCGAATCGAAGTGAGAGAAAAAGTGAGATCTAAAATTGCTTTCATAAAATCGGAAACAATTCGTTAGTGAAACAAAGGGGATAAATATGCATTGGTACCTTAAAGCATTTTCCGACTATGCGAACTTCGCCGGCCGTTCCAGTCGTAGGGAATTCTGGATGTTTTCTATTTTGAATCCTATTTTTTATATAGCAATCGCAATGGTTTGCGTATTTCTAGGGCTCTCTACGAAAATTGCCACCATTTATCTAATGGTATCTTTAATTCCTAGCTTTGCCGTTTCTGTGCGAAGAATGCACGACACTAATCGTAGTGGTTGGTACTTGCTGATTCCATTCTACACTATTGTCCTCTTTTGTCTTCCTGGGGATACGACAGAGAATGCCTATGGCCCGAACCCCAAGGGAACTACCTCCATCTAAAATGACTACCTGTTGCAAAAAAATGAATACCAAACGGGCGGCGGCGTGGGCCTGAGCGGAATTTCCTGGGCTCTTTAAACAAGAGACTTTTAAGATTAACCATTCCTATGGGAGCCATTCTCAGTGGCTCAAGTGGGCCTTCCGCTCTGCGCTTTTGGCCGTCGCATCTCGGAGTCGCCGTTTATATCCGTCTCATCCATAAAATTTACCGTTGAGCCACGGTCGCCTGTCGTCTTCTTTCGTGGAGTTGCACGAGTGCCTTAGTTCACGGTCCCACTTTTTTAAAAGGTCATAAGCTCCAGCACCTCCAGTTTGAAAAACACTCTCATTTATTTTACCATGAAAATGGCGGGGCAATTTCAGTGAAAACGTTTCGATTTGAATCGAAATATGGTCGTCTATTGAAATTTCAACAGGTAGTCACTTGAAAGGAAGTAAAAAATGGACTGGATACTGCCACTTGTAGGTGGGCTTGGCATTGGATCTATGCTGACAAGACTGATTGAACATTTTTTAGTTAAGAGTATGTCTAAGCAAAATAGATTTTATCAAGAAAAGAGGGAGGCATACTTAGGACTATTAAGTGCATTACATGCCGCCGCAGTTTCTCCAAGTAATGAAAACTCAAAAAACTATGCTCTCTGGCAAACTCGTGTCGAGCTGTTTGGCGCGGCAGAGGTAGCTAAGTCAGCACAAGGTATTGTCGATACTAATGACGGTCCTCGTGAGACAAGAGATTTACACTTTAAGAATCTTGTTCAGGAAATGAAAAAAGATCTTAAAGACTAGGGGGACAATTGAAGAAGGCAGATGCTCCAATTATCTATACGCCAGTGACCTAGCCGGTCCAAATCGGTCCAGGATCTGTGATAAGATCTGGGCCAAGAAAGGACCCAAGGCATGGCAAGAAAAAGGTATAGCCCAGAGGAAATTATCCAGCATTTGCGCACGGCAGAGCTGGAACAAAGCAAAGGTTTAACGTGACATTTCGCAGTAGAACTTCAAATCCTCTTCTCAATTTTTTCTAGTCGAGCGCAAAGATGGGTTGGAAGTTCTACTGCGAAATGTCACATTTAATTCGACAGATATAGGAAGATTTCCATGATTATCGGCGGGAGTCTCATATTTGCAAACACGATGGGTTCTGTGGTGTGGTGGGGCCGGATCAGAAATGTACCGGCCTACCCGATCAATAGATTCACCGACTACCTATTGGCTGGACTTCTTCCCATCATTTGCCAATCACTTAACCTACTATTGGTAAAATAGTAGAAGTCGTTTCCTCCAGTCACCCATTGCTCCATAGCTCCTCGATTGTAAAGGTTTACTCGGAATTCACGATTAAAAAATAGAGCAAGAAAGGCGGGTTTTGACATCCCAATTCTGATGCTACCTGATCCAAATGCCTCACGATCTTTTTTTGCAATATCTTTTTTCCATTCCCAATTTGGCTTTTCTTTATAGGTTTCATTAAAGAATTTTATGAAGACACGTCGTTCCTCACCATCGATCTCTGCAACTATCAAATTTGGTGATAAAATTTGCTTTATTTTTATCGTGGTACCTGGAGGGTGAAGCATGTGTCCAGAATTGGATTGAATTAAGAACTCACCCTGCGCAAAATTTGTATCTATTTTATCAAACAAATTAATCCGAACTTCATCCTTAGAAGCTTCTCTTAGCAGTCCTTTAGACCAGATTGTGCTCCCTGAAAAGGAGCTAACGTAGGCTGCGTCGTTAAAAAAGACGGCACCCTCGATTTCGACACGAATTGGTTCCGGCGGTTTGTAAGTAGATCTTTGATATGCCTTTTCGAATTCAGCACACCCAATGCTAAAACCAACCGTTACTATCAATAGAATACGTCGCATACCATTTCCTTTTATTTTTTCGCAAATATCGGTAGTACTACTTATCGGTA
Source organism: Bdellovibrionales bacterium (assembly GCA_016714165.1). NCBI lineage: Bacteria > Pseudomonadati > Bdellovibrionota > Bdellovibrionia > Bdellovibrionales > Bdellovibrionales bacterium. The sequence continues at coordinate 67,072 of JADJNU010000007.1, read as the reverse complement.
AACAAAATAACTAAATGATGGCGAACCTAACGTATCAAGATAGGAAGTTTTAACATCATTCGGGATAAATTTCCGTTATTTGCGAGATGAGTGCCGTCGATGCGGCACTCAGTGATTACCTGCTTCAAAAAAATGATTAAGTTTCCCTCATCGCTTACCGATATTTATATCGATGTTGTCCATCGCATAAGAAAAACCATCAGAAAATTAAGGCGACGGGAGATCTGCAGTGAATGCACTAAGGGTAAAATTCTATCTGCTGTCACTTTTGACCTCTGTTTTAAGCGCGTGTGGGGGCGGAGGTGGAGGAGGTGGTGGTGGCGACCCTTCCAGTCCAAGCTTTAGCCCTTCTGTGAAGAGCTCTGCAAAGCAGGATATTGCCTATTCAATTGATCTTTCATCTGCAAACGTACCAGTGACCTCTGTATCCATTTTAAATGGACCAAGCTGGTTGGCTTTCAACTCAACGACCAAACAATTGGAAGGTACTCCCACAGGCGCAGCAGCCTTCTCCAATATGACGTTCGATGTCACTTTCAGTGATGGCTCCACGAAGTCCTACGGACCTTATTCGATAACAGTTATGGACGATTCTCTGAAGCAATATCAATGGAATTTGAAAAACTCCGGCCAAAATGGATTTTCAAGTTCGAGTGGAACCTTAGGAATGGACATCAACGTCGACGCGGCTCATTCGAGTGGAACCGTTGGTAGTTCGTCTATTTGGTTGGTTGTTTCAGATGGACGAATCGATCTAAATCATGAGGAATTGACAGTCAATTCAGATTTATCGTTATCCAGAAATTATACTCTTGCAAGTCCCTACACAGGCAACCCAACTTCCTCCAACGACAATGACTATCATGGCACTGCGGTCGCATCTATTATGGCGGCAGTTGGCTGGAACAATAAAGGCATCCGCGGAGTTTGCCCCTCCTGCAAGCTAATTGGATATAACTTTTTAGATAGTGATCAGACCGTATCGAAACAAATTTCCCAAGCCTCATCATCTTCTGTCTATGTCTACAACTATAGCTATGGAGTTGGAACGTGTGAATTTTCACCAGTGGACTCTAGCTATATCAGTCAAGTCCGCTTTAATGCGTTGGCTGGCAGATACTACAACGGGTCACTTTTTGTTACTTCTGCAGGGAATGACTACGCTGGCAATGGGGGCGGCAGCTGTAACTTTACGTATTTGGGGAATAGCAATTTGGATCAATCAAAGAGCTATCCATACTTCATTGTGGTTTCAGCCATCGATGCACAGGGTTTTGCAGCAACCTACTCAACCCCTGGTTCAAATCTTTGGGTTAGTGCGCCAGGCGGCGAAGGCGGACAAACAAAACCCGGCCTATTCGCTGCCGATATTGAAGGTTGCTCGGAGGGCCATTCAAAAACAGAGGCGACAGAGAATTTGTTTGAATCCAATTCGAATGGTCTAAATGCCAATTGTAAATATACATCAACAGCAACAGGAACATCGTTTGCTTCGCCTACTGTTGCTGGTGTTGTGGGACTCCTTCTGTTTGCGAATTCGTGGCTGACATGGCGTGACGTCAAATATATTTTGGCTACGACTGCAAAACCGTTGCAACCGTCAGCGGGACCCACTAGCCATCCGCTTGGCTACAATTTATCCGGTCACACTTATCAACAAGGATGGGTAACGAATTCAGCAGGATACAAATTTCACAATTGGTATGGGTTCGGTTTAGTGGACGCTGGAGCGGCCGTATTAATGGCTAAAAATTACTCAAGTAATTTGGGCGAATTTGTCATCACTGAAGATCCCAAATCATATGCTCCGCTATATTCCAAAACTGGATTGGCGATTTCTATACCCGACAATTCAGCGACAGGAGCGTCGGATCAAATTTACTTGCGCCACAATTTGAAGATTGAATCTCTGCAAATTACGCTAAGCATTGATCACACAGCCAGCAGCGACCTCGGCGTCGAGCTGACTTCACCGTCTGGGACAAAAAGTATTTTAATGAATATTAACTCAGGAATTACTGCGACTAATCTTTCAAGCATTTCTCTTCTCTCAAATGCATTCTACGGTGAATCCAGCATGGGAAACTGGACGCTGAAAGTCATTGATGGTGCCGCCGCAGATACAGGTACAATTAAAGCATGGTCTATCAAGGTTTGGGGTGGGAAGGCACGGAAAATTTCAGGATTGTTGTCGTTTGAACTTAACTTGTGACATTTCGCAGTAGAACTTCAAATCCACCTCTCAATTTTTTCTAGTCGAGCGCAAAGATGGGTTGAATCCCCCATCCATTTATACAATTTTATCTGAGAGGGTAATTTTTTGGGTTTTCTGGATCATTTCTAAGGAGTCCGAACGGAGTTCTCCCTTTCCAGAAGAAAATGGATCAGAGGTCATTTAGAATCTAGCTTCGATTTGAAGAAGCTAATGGCTGCTGCCGTAGATCATTTTGGCGCTCGACTAAAAAAATTGAGATGTGGATTTGAAGTTCTACTGTGAAATGTCACATCAATCTTAAAAATAGATTGAATACCCAATTCCAAGACCAGACCTCTTTAGATCAAAGTCGACCGATTGCGATCCATCCAATTTGAAGTCTCCTGAAATCTTGCTTGAGAAAAATCCGATCTCCACTGCAAAGATTTCACTTAGAGGGAATATTGAGATTCCCAGCTGAAATGCCAATCCTCTTCCGTCAGCGTCATAATCAATTCCAGATGATTCGCCTTCTTCTGCATATGACTGAAAAGCGAGAGCCAGGTAAGGAATGTAGTCGTTTCCTGGTATGTTTTCAATAATATTAAGCCTACCATAAAGGGTAAATAGACCAACTGACGATTTAGTATCTTCACCTTTACTTACTGTCGAAGAATAGACAATCCCGGGTTCAAATCTACCTGTATTGTAGCCATACGAAATATTTGATTCGCCTGAGTCTGTCTCGAGACTTCCTGTCAGGCCTTCAATTTCAATTTCCCCGCTGCCAGAGGAATACTTCCAAGACAGAGAATGTTCCCTTTTTCTAAGGGCCGAGTGATGGTCAGGCATCTGAATAGTTGAATTCTTTTCTTCGACCGAGGGATCATCAGACTTGAAATCTGTGTCTGCGTTGCCGAATGCCAGCATTGGAAAAAATAACATCAAGGCGATTAAAGGTCTCATGGGTTCCCTTTGAAAATGTGATTAACATAAATAAGAGTAGTTGTTTTCGGCGCATTCAACAACACAAACTAGAAAATCTAGTTGAAAGTTGAGGGCACCAGCCTTTCGTGGAATGATTCCACTATCTTACAAAAGAAAGGCACCCTCATGAAAAGAAGTACCAGACAGAGAAAGCAAGGTTCTGCATCCTAAACCCGATCAAACCCATTCTTGGCTTGCAAATTGGGTGAGTTGGTTCGCTAGTATGAAACGAGTGATCAATAGGCATTAATTGGATCTCGATGAAATAGGGGCAAATAGCCAGATTGATCTTTAAAGATCATGTGGAGGACTTCGACTTTATTTAATCTAGTTGGGCCAATGTTACATTACCCATAAAAGAACTCATAGTTTTCCTTGCAGGGGCCAGTTTCCTTCTAGTTTTTTGTCGCATCCTGTTCCGTACCAGTTAATTCATCTGATCTAGGAAGAATTCCGTTATTATCGGCGGGAGTCTTATCTTTACAAAGTGGTAGTCGGAGATCTATCCATTGACCATTTACGATCTCGACCACTAATACTGTCTGACCTTCTTTGAGGCTTGCGATTTCCCTTGGGTATATTATATATTTAGCGGCCTTCCTGCCTCGCTCAAATTTTGCATTAATGGCGCCGCCGTATTTATCCAGTTTTCTAGTCATCGCCCAACCTGGTGTATCTAACGTAACTTTATCGGAAAACTTCCATCTTCCAGATTCTCCAGGGGTGTCTTCTTTATAGAATTTCGCTTTCAGGGGGTTGTTTGGATTCTCGGGTCTCGACACACACTCTGGCACCATTTCGATGGTAACTTCACGAATCCCAGGTTTATCGAATTTCACTCGTTGGCCGTCGTCGGCTCGCACTGTCCACTCGAATATCTGCTCATAAGAACCCTCGGTCTCATATTCCGACATATCCGTAGAAACAATAAACTTATCGAACTCGGCCAGTGTAGTGCTTTCAGACTGGATAGCAAGAGCTTCCACTCTGGCTCTCATATGGACAATTACGTCCTCTATATCGGGCACGTCGCAGCCAATTTTTCGGCTGTGCAATCCCAAACTCGAATAATCAACACAGGAGAGATTTGTAGCAGTAGATAACTCGAAAATACTGAAATCGTCCTGTTTCCAACTATTGTCGCTGGGTGAAGACGACATGGCCTCGTCTTTTAAGTAACCAGAAGAGGCAATTGCGGCTACTTCGCCTTTAGAGTTCAAAACAGGCGAGCCGGACACTCCAGACTTAACAAGGCAGCCAACCAAGCTGATCATAGGTGAAGTTGGCGTGGTGTAATTATTCGTGTAGGGATTGGGAACTCCGGTTTCACATGAATTTTCCCGCATCTCAAACGAACGGATTCCAGTGCTCCACGCTTTTCGAATCGTGATCGGGGATTTAGCAAGAAGACCATCTTGGCTAAGCGGAAGTGCTTTCGTAGTCAATTTTCGATCCAAAAGTATAATCGCATAATCTGGCGCCTGCGTTGTGTTTTTGTTCTTATCATACAATGGGAATTCAGATTTTTTCAACAGTCTCTGACACTGGGCCGATTCGCCGGTTTCAGGAAACCTGAAGGCTAGCTCTTCCGCGCAATCAGTGATCTTTTCTACACAATGCATGTTTGTCATCACTATGGTCTTTCCCTCCAATTCACCAGCGATCCATGTTGTGCAAAAGCCCGCTTGAAGCAGACTTGAGGAAAAAAGAACCCCTGTGCTTTCAGGGCATTTTTTTGATTCACACGATATACTAAATTCGTCGCTCAGACGGGTGGCGCGAGTTGATTTTCTATAGTCCGTATTTTGTATGACGCCTGAATCATCGCGATGATTTCCTTTCTTGCAAGCGGAGAGTGAGATTGAGCAAACAATGATTAAAGTCAATTTGGCAAATTTGGGCAAAGGAGACCTCCAGTTAGCTGCGTTCTTAATGGCAAATCCCGGACCACTCCAGAAATGGTCTGTTTATCTCTGTTTGTTTGAACTTGAGTATCTCTTACAAATTGAGGGCATTTTTGGGTTCGTATGTAGAAAAGCCTTTTTTCTGAATCAATTTTATGAGCAATGCTCTCTCCAACCACTTTTCATATCAGACATTATTTGTGGGCTATGTTATGAGATATCCGTCTGGATCAGATCTTGGAATAAATCAAAAGTGCTGGGCTGAGATTCTGCGTATTTTTGAGTTGGGATAAATTGGATCACTCGTCCATCCTGGTATTTTACCCAAACTGCCTGTTGGCATTGGCATACCCTTTGTTCAATTTTTTCCTCTGACAGGGGGCTCATTATGTTCATATATTCAATGCAGCAGTTGTTCATTTTGTGCCTCTTCTCTTCATTTGATTGATGGAGAATGGGAATTTTATGCCAGAGCTGTATTCGTCCCAATTGATTTCAATCAACATTCTGGCCGAATATGCTCATCAAATTTCGGATGAAATCGGACGAATTTTGGCTACATACTGGCAAGTGGAAACAATTCAGAATGGGTGCCGTCCTTGGGACCCAGGAAGTTTGAGCGTGGCGATCGGAATGTCACCCGAGGCTGTCATTACCAAGGGAAAATGGCCGGTTTAATACCAAGCGATTCTGACCGCTGCATCGGGTTAATAAAGCACTTTCTTGAGCGGCGCTTTCCCTGTTTGGGAGCATGGAATTGAGTGGCGCGTGGCCAGCCTCTTTCATCAATTGGTCCGAGGGGGGTTAAATTGAATTCACTTTTAAGTCGACGGTTGATATCGGCCTAACAGCGCCGAAGAGGATCGGTTCCTCATGCGCTGTGAAGTGGCGGCTTGTTGCCCCCTCGGGCCAATTGATGAAAGAGACTGGCCAACATCGGCAAGCTGAGGGGAAGTCAGGCGATCATTTTTTTGAGCTTTTCGATCAATTTAACCCGGATGGGTCGACCTGCAAAATAGCACTGCCATTGCCCAGGCTTTTGAGAGCGGATTTCGATTCTTTGGTTGTAGATTGAAAATTTCAGTTGATCAGCGATCATATATTTTTCTCCGCCGAGACTGATGGTGTGATCTCGATTAACAACCCTGTATTCTTTTATGCAAAAGATCTCTTCAAGTTTACAGTGCGCCGGAAGCGCTTGGTAGGCGGGTTTCAAGTCGTGCGGCCTCACAGAATAACGTGGGTTATGCTGGTGAGGGAGATACACGGTTTTGAGATATTCATTGGCTTGTTCCATAGTTCTGATCTTATTTAACCTCATCTCGGCCACGAGTCGATCCTGAAGCGTTTGAAATAGCCGTTCAATTCGGCCCTTCGCTTCTGGGGAGTGAGCGAAGATGATCTGCGCACCAACTTCCTCGAGTGCGCGACCGACTTGAGAAAAGCCCTGTCGCTTGATGCCGCCATAAATGCCAGCTTTGTCCACGTACAAAATTTTGAATACACCTTTAACTGTGATCAAGTCCTTTAGAATCTTCAGACATGCGAACGTCGTCTCACCCTCGAAAAATTCAGCAGCCACCACCTCACTGGTTGCGTCGTCGATGGCCGCAATAAGGCAGGTTTCGCGATTATCAAACCATCTGTGATGACTGCCGTCCATTTGGATTAAAAGGCCCGATTGAGACATCCTGGTGCGTTTATATCGTGGCTTTGCCCGGCGCTTTTTTGCTCTCTTAACCAATCCTATCTCGTGACACCAGCTGCGGAAAGTTTCGCGCTTGAGATCGATGCCTTCCTCATGTAACTTTTCGAGGGCATGAACCATGTTGAAATCGAAATACTTTTCCCTCATGACATTTTGCACTCGACGTTTTAATTCCGGTGCCAATTTGTTCTTTGGCGCACGACCCCTATTCCCATGTCGAATGAAGGCAATTCCCTCTTCCCGGTAATTAGTTAGGTAACGCCTTAATGTTCGACCCGAAACCTGCAGAAGCGTTTCTGCTTCAAATCGAGTCAACTTGTTTGCCTCAACTTTGGCTATGACCTCTAAAACGAGCAAATCCTGTGATCCCATGACCAACCCCTCCACTTGCAACCTCCCTGGTGTAAGTGGCTGAAATCAGATCAGGGAGTGTCGCACAATGAAACAAAAAGCGGTCATTTTCCCTTGGTAATTAAACCCGGACAGAATCGCTTGGTAGTTACAGAATGTCACCCGAGGCCCTTTGTGATCAGGAATTAGTCAAATGGGATACTTTCTTTGAAAGAGCACTTAAACCAAGGAATAGTCCTACAGATGGGGCTTCTAAGCCCCAGACTGGCTTTAATTCGAATTGGCACAGCATTAGCATACAATGTCAGTACCAGATATGAACCAGCTTTAAGTGCTTTAAGGTGACATTGAAGATGAATTTCAAAATAAAAACTACAATGAGCGTCGATCCCATTTACTATTTGGCTCTATTGATTTGCTTGGAGTCCTTTTGTTTGGGGCTTGGATTTTCAAAGGCCTATGCGCAATCTGGGTTGCCTCCCGGGGATTGGATAATCAATTCAAAGACGGGAAAGCCAGAGCCGTTTTTTTCGGACCACAAAAGGACCGACTTTGTGAAGGGCTGTGAGAATTCACCAGCCAATGCCAAAAATCTCCAGCAGCTGGGAAGATTTATTCCAACTGCGATTATGGGAAATGACGGACGCTGCCCTTTTTTCTTTGATGAAAATTCAGGTCAGGAAGACAAGGCTCTGTTTGGGGTTGGTGAATTTTTTGACTTTAGCCGCAAGTGTAAAGCAGAGCTCGGAGGAATTTGCGGAGGCACTGGACACTTGGTTATGGACGGAGATGTTTTAATCACGGCTGCTCATGTGTTTTTGAACCATATAGACGGTGAAATAGACAAATATAGTGACGGCAAAGGCTTCAAGTTTTCAACAAAAGTCTGGATCCCCAGGGAATTAAGAAAAGACCCAGATGTGGCTTATGAGTGGAGAAGCTATGAGATTCAAGAGATTCAGTATGGATCTTTGAACCCGCGCGAGCCTAGACATAAGGATTATGCTTTTGTGAAGCTTAAAGAGCCTGTCGGAGTTTCAGTTGGGAAAAGGGACGCTAACGGAAAAATTGGGGAAAGAGTATCAGTTGATCGAAAGTATTGGCCCAAACCCCTGGCTTTTAAGCCTCTCGATGATACGCGCTTTTCGAAAAAAATTGAGATGGTGAGTCTGAGAGATGAGAATGGTAAAATCAAGGACTCTCCTTTTTACAAAAACTGTGAGCCTTTTAATATTTACAGAGATCCTCACTCGGATTTAGGACCGGCGTTCAAGAATCTCTTAACCCATAATGGAGATATGCTCGATAGATCTTCTGGTTCGGCACTTGCAGTACGTGATGAACATGGAGTTCTGACATTTACGGGGGTCAACGTGGCAGAAAGGCTTCTTCCCGATGCTTCAGAGACAGAGGGTGACTTTCATATTGAAAATCGCGTAAATTTTGCGGTCGACGGAAATTCCTTTTACGAGGAATTCATCAATTTTCGAAAGAAGTTCGGTCGAAGTGAGCCCAAGAAAAATGGTCAAGCAACTGGATCCATTTAGAAATAATTTGATTCAGATAACTGTCTTGGTTGGAGTCTCAAGTTGAGACGAGATAGATCCAAAATATCAAACACTTAGACGTAAATTGAAGTCTCTCTTATAATTTTTGATACAGGGTCAGTTTACCTGTAGAATCATCTCTAAGAGCAGGAAAATCTTCATCAAGCACTGTCATTCTGACTAAAATTCCTGAGCGATGGAGATTCTTTTGAATAAGTCAAAGGCTTCTGGATTAAGTGGTGGTGCCAGATTCAGTTTTGTCATTTGCGCTCTTGTCTTTGTTTCAGTCTGCTTGATTTCAAATGTGTCTCAAGCCTTGAGTTGCCCTGCCGGGATCACTCAGATGTATGGACACTGTGGAACACTGAATCCCGACCGCACCTTTTTGCCGGCCTTTCGATTAACTTTGGCCAACATTGCTTACTTCGAAAAAAAAATAAATCGTATGCAGGGGATTTTGATACTTTTCCAGATCCAATTAATTGGAATGCGATTCCACGGCCTAGCGGGAAGGGTAGAGATGTCGGAGGGTTCGGATGCTCAGAATCCGACCCCAACTGCGACTCGAACCAAACCCCTCAAACTCCTCGAAGCAAGACTTCCCAATCTCCACGAGGTTCGGGGTCAGATCCTGCTACCAAACCATCAGAGAAAGGGACTACGACGAAGAATGGTGCCGGCAAATCCTCAGGACAAAAAGACGACGCAGATTCAAAGGACTCAGAGAAAACTGGCAAGTCTTCATCGAAAGATGAATCCTCTTCAACCCAAACAGCCTCTTGCTGGTCATCTGACTCAGGCCAAGTCAAAGGCAAAGCGATGTGCGATGACAATGGGGAGCCGTCTTGTTGGATGAAGGAATCTCAACGGCAGGATGGACTGCCTCAGTGCGGATCCGATGGACGGCCGAAGAGCACAGCAGCGAATGAAGATGCAGATCAAGCGGAATCAGACTCCACTGTTGGAACGAATGATACCATTCAGGGATTTCCTCAGGCTCCGGAAGTTGAGAGTGATCGAGCTTACTGCGAAGAGGCTCACAAAAAAGCCTATACCTGTTGCAATGATCCGGTGAAGTGTGTGTCGGGTCTTGATGGACCGAGTGCGAGTTCGATAACAGCCATGGGAACACTCTTAGTTGGAGCCGCTGGTATGATCTCAATGGGTGGGGCTTCTGGAGGTGATTCTGCTGGAATATCCAAGAGCTGTGAGTTTATGAAACTTGTAGCCCTCGGAGGGGCTGGAGCCAATACGGCTTTGGGAACAAAGTGCTTTTCTGATAAGGGATCTTGCGAAGACAAGTGTCAGGAAGTGTCGAATAAATACCGCAGAGTTTTAACCGAATGCAATCAATTGGACACGGTCTTCAGAGCAAACGGTGGAAAAGGTGCCAGGTGTCCTGAGAGCTTGGTCAGTGATTACAGAGCCGCTCAAGCCAATGCAGATGGAAGAGGCACTCGATGTACCGGTTATAACTCCAACGTGGCGGCCATGGGAGGACAAGCGGCTCAATCAGCTGCAGCAAGTGGATTTGCCGATCTTTGCCAACAAGCTGCCACGAATCAAGTGACAGGATTTCCCAACATTGACCAGCAGCCTGTTTTTAACGGAGATTGTAACGATCCCGTCAACGCTTCAAATCCGATCTGTGTTAATTGCCGAGGACCCAATGCTCAATCCGATCCTCTTTGTTCAGGATTAAGCGGAGGCAGTGCCTCGACCGGGAGTGGATCAGGAAGCGGGAGTACATTTCAGAACACAGGATTTGGAACCAGAGCCGCGGACGGCAGTGATCTCAGTGTTCCCGACACCAATGCACAAGTGCAAGCTCCCATTTTTGGTGAGGGATTGGGAGAAGAGGCAAGGGCCAATGCCATTCCCAATAACGGTGGAGGCTTTGCCGGGGGCGGAGGCGGCGGAGGAAGTGCTATGCCCTACTCGGGAGGGGGTGGTGGCTATGGAGGCCCCGGCTATGATACAGACGTTTTAAAGGGCGTCGGTGGTGGTGGAGGCTATACTTCAAGTCCTCTTGGAGCCGAATCTCGTGAGGGATATTCCAGCTTTAGTGGTGTTCTTGAAAACGGAAAACGAAGTGACAATCCCTTTGATAAATTCGATCTGAAACAATATCTTCCGGGAGGAAAAAAATACGGTGACCCTTCGCGAAGTCCTGCGGCAACAAATGAATGGAAGAGAAATCCAGAAATCGGCAGCGCTCACCAAAATATCTTTGAAAAAATCAGCCGCCGCTACCGAATCATGTGCCTTCAAGGGCGCTTGATTGGTTGTGAAAAACGGCAGTGAGGTCAGCACTTAAAAAACAAAGGGGCTTTCATTTCCTGAGAACCCCTGTTCTGAGAGATTATCATCCTGTTGAAGAGATTCATTCTCCAATTATTTTCACTCTTTATAAAAAGTCTAAATTTCTAGCAAAACAAATTCTCTCCTGTTTTGCTCTGATTTAAAAATGAGATTCATCATCTGAGGATCGATTTCCTCTGGCCGTAGAGAGAAAACATGTTCAACGCCATCTATTTTAAGAATAAAGGTCGTTTCTCCCTGCTGACGTTCAACAAACTGCACACGAGTATAACCGCCGTCTTCTTGATCTTTCTCAACTGGTTGAGTATGAAGGCCACCGCCTCCGGCTATTCCGCCATTACCGGCAAGTGCAATGCCAAATGGGAGGATTGCAAATACGAATATGATTAGTTTCATTTAATATTCTCCTTTTTAAGGAAAGCACAGAGTTCCACATATGAATTTCCAATAGCTGCAAAGTAAACCGGAATTTTTCCGGGGTTCGCTTCGAGTGCCATCTTAACCTTTCCCGTGTATTCTATTGTTAGCTCAATGGCTTTATTATATCCAATTTTATTTGTAGTGGCCCACTGAAGAGAAGTAACTCCAAACCCATTTTCTATGTTCTCAACATTTGAAATATTTGCATGAGCTGCGATCGCATTGATTATTGTTTGGACTGGAAAATTAACTTTCCCATTTTTTTCAGTGGTTTTATATCGTCCGCCGCTCTCCTCAATCAAACCTACGGAAGTTAACTCTTTCAAGGCTTTCAATCCGGATCGACCGTGTTCTTCGATGATATCACTTAGACTAGTTCCATCATCTGAGTCAGACATCGCATAAATAACCGATGCGAGAGAATTCTCATTAATGGTTCTATTTAATGCCTCTCTATTCTGGTCACTAATAACCCCATCATTTAAAAACATATCAATGGCACGACCAAGATGAGGGAACTGTTGTTTCAAAAGCGTCGGTAACGCATCTATGTCATTCTCTAGTAAGACACTCAATATATTCGCTAAATTATTGTAGCTGGGCAACCCTTCGTTCTGGACCATCCTTCGAGTGGAAGTATATGACACGCCAGACCGTCTTGCCAGTTCAGCAATAGATCGAGACGGTCCACTATCTATCCATTTTTCTAGTTTTTCCTTTATCTCAGGAATCAATCTCATCTGCGCTCCCCCATCTTTGCTGCGTTCAGACACAAAATAACCGCCGCGGCGGTTATTTTGCCTCATAAGTAGTTGATTGCTCGATGAATCAAATCACCGCGGCGATCATAATCCGTTTACTGAATGATTTTTCTTTATTCAAAAGGAATATTTTGATTTGGATGTCTCAACAAAGTTTTCATGGGGAAGGCTTGAGTAAATGTGAAAAGCTCGAGTTTTTTTCATGGTGGGTACTAAATAAAAAAAAAGCTCACCCAAACTCCTTTAGCGGAAACTAAAGAAGCAGGGAGAGCCAACGCGGAAAAATATCTTCCAACGCAACGTGCCTGGAAGGTATTCCGTCTTGGTTTTCAACGCAAGGGTGAGCACGTCGTGTTGTCCGATTTTTGGACAAAAGGGGTGATCTATGCGCGTTTTTTGGAATATTTTCCTTATTTCTTCTTTTTGCCTTGGGTGTTCGTTTAAAAACAATGACCATTCAGAGACTCCCACTCCGATTCAAGCAGAGGCCTTGAGCCTCTCTCTCAAGCTCGATGAAGTCCTTCATGGAGAGATGAAGCTAAAAAGAGCGGATTCTAAAGGAGGATCTGAGACAGAGCTCTCGGGCGATAGCTTCTCACTTCCCGCTCTTGTGCCTGACGAGATGGTGCTGACTCTTTCCAATATTCCAAACTCCTCCATTCACGAGGGAGGAGTGAGGGCCTTTATCAAATACATGGAATCAGAAGCTGAGCTTCCTCTCTCAGCCGTTAAAATTGTGGCGGGTCTAACTCCTGATTTGAAGTCCAATCTCAATCTAGAATTTCATGTTCATGGGCTTAAGAATATCTTTCCCCCCTCTGAATCAAGGAAAGCTTCGGTGAGAATTCAGATCAATAGCCAAAAAGAGAAAGATGTGATGGTGCTAAAATTTAATCTCTTAACTCCTCCCAGTCGAATTGAATCAAAGAGCCTAACACCTGAGGAGTTTTCAAGTCTGTCGAAGGAAAATGAAAGTCTTTCGTTTTCTGAGATTAAGTTAATCGAAAGACGATTTGTTCTATTGAGAGTTCTTCAGATCACTTCATTTGAGGAAAATCCAGTCGAGATCGTCCTCGGACAAAGAGGAGTGGGGTTTATACAAACAAAAATCTACGAGAGGGCTTACAGAGATTTAGGATGTAATTTCGCAGTCGATGAACAGCATTTAAATATCGAAAATCCAGGACCTTTTGAGTTGATTCCACTGGGTGAAGAGTCTTTGCAGTTTGCCATGGACCGAGTTCAGTTGGGTGAGGGATTTCCAAAGGATCTCACTTTTCACTTAAGACCTCAGACACCACTGTATGTGGGGCTTTATGGATCAGATCCAAATACTCTCTCTCTTTTTGACCAGGGAAGACCTCAAGACACGATGAGAACCTTTAGGGGAGCGACTACTTGCCACGAAGAATGTGCCAGAGAAGAAGAGGTTTGTGTAGAGCGCCCCACGAGGCCCTATCCCGTTTCTCTTGATCAAGAGGGCCTAGCTGATGAGTCGCCATTCTTGAAGGTTCAGTTTCTTCCAACTCGTTGTTACAATAGATGTGTTGAAAAAAAGCTCGTTCGCGATCAGGGTGATATCCTCACAGGCCAACAACTTGAAAGCCTGAAGTTCATTGTGAGCGAATCTGGACTTAATCTCAGAGCTCAAACGACAAAAACATCGTCCATGAAAATTTTGGATCAGAGAGCTCTCCCACTATTTTCTCACTTTGAATTGCTGGGGATTTGGACTCCGAACAGAAATCCATAAATTAAATAAGCCCTTCTTCATCTCTCCCCTACCTACTCACTGTTGTGTGGAGAGATGGTCCAATGGATGAGAGGGCAGAGTTTTCTATTGGCCTTTAATCGATGAGACTTATTTGTGGAGCTTAAGATGAAAGCAATGAGACTGATTTTTGTGGGACTTTTTTTAAACGCCTGTGCCACTCACAGACAATCGCAGTTGTCTTCAATGGGTGTGGGAGCAATCCTTGGAGGATCTCTTGGCGCTATAATGGCACCAAAAGATGAGAGCAAACTCACCCATGGAGCTCTTTGGGCGGGACTTCTCTCCTCAACTGTCGCAATTGCAAGCCTTTATCTGTTTGATAATCAGAAGGCCTCGCAAGACTTTAAAGCCGAATCTGAATCTCTAAAGCTTGAGTTAATGAAGTTCAAAAAATCAGAGGCTCCGAGACTGCTCTCTCAAGGAACGGGGCTCTTTAATCACTCCTTGCCCGATGAGGCGAGAAAACTCATAAGTCCTGGCGAGTGGAAAAAGTACTCCGTCGACCAATGGGTGCAAGACTCAGGAAACCCCAACACTTGGCTTCACTATAACCTGATGTACGAGTTCATTCCCCCGTCTCTAAATCCATAGCTTTAGAAAAAAGGAAATCATTCCAAACAGATTTTTTTGAGAAAGGACTTTAAAACGTGAAACATAATCGCTTAATCAAGAATAAAATAGACCGCGGCTCTGGCTTTTCATTGCCTCACCACTTCTCTCCTCTTTGTCTTCTCGTTTTATTTATTTCTGAGCCCCTCTACGCCAGTCGCCTGAGTCAGGCTGCCAATGTGGCCAATCAGAGTCTTTTAAGTCTCGCTCAAGCCACGAGCGGAATTGCCTTTGCTCTCGGGGCCATATTTTATCACTTTGGAGCTCCGTTTTTGGGAAAACAAATTCTGATCGGTGGAGTCATAGGACTTGCCGCCACCTTCGGAGGCCCCGCCATTATTGAACTTCTCAGGAGTATTTTTGGTGCCTAATGTAAAAAAGCCCTCATTCTCTTTGAATAACTCAAGTGTCTTTTTCGGACTCAATGAAGTGGACTTCATTTTCCTAGGCCTTTTCTTCTTAGCAGGCCTTGTTCTCTTTAAACAATTTGAGTCCTCAAAGTTTCTGCCCCTTTTTCATCTTTTGATCTGCTCACTCTCTCTTGTGTTCTTAAGAGTCAATTTTCGACGACACACAGTCAGAGACTTCCTATCAGGGATATTCAATCGGAGGGTTCAAGTTATGTATCCTAAAATCACTCATCAATTCGATCTCAAAGCTCATCGCTTCTGGGTCTTTGAAAACTTAAGCCTGTTGACGGCCTTTGAGGTGGATGGGATCGATCCGGAGCGTGACGATCTGGAGGATGTGAGCCGTCTTCTCACCCAATTTGCCCTCTCGCTCGATCCGAAGATCACACTTAAAATTCATCTCAGCTCTCAATGGGTCTTCTCCTCAAAGAATACCCTCTCTTCATCAAGAAAAGAGGAGCTCTCAGAGATCGGATTCTCGCGGGAAAAGATCACGATGAGTTTTGAGACCCAAATCGGGGGATTTACTCAATTGATCAAGACCCTTTTGAGAAGAAAATCCTACCACCTTGAGGAGTCCTATGCCCTCTCGCTTCTCGATGGGTTTCATCTCGAACACTTACAAGAATTGGGACTTCAGTGCCTGCCACTTAAAAAACCTCCTGTCTTGAACGCTAAGGGTGATTTTTTAAGAATACTCAAGGCCGGCATTGAAATCTCGCCCGAGATTCTAGGAATTGTAAAGTTTCAGGGTCCAACTCCTACGCCCTTGAACTTACGCTCTCTTCACAGTCTCAGACAACAGATCCCCGAGCCCTACCAGATATCATTGAAAGTCAGAAAAATGCCCTCAAGCCTCTCTGAACTCTTGCTCAGGCGCAAATCCTCTCAGGGCTTAAGCGGAGGAGATAAAATCTCTGCTCAGAAGTATTATGATTCCGAAGATCTCTTGGAAAAAGTAGCCCTTGAGAGGGAGTCCCTATTTAATTACGAGCTCTACGTAATCCTGCCAAGAGTCTCTGAGGAGTTAATCAGGGAGGACTCAAAAGTTGTCATTCATGCTCTCAAACCCTTGGGAGCCTTTGCCCTTGAGACCTTTGGAAGCTTTAACTGCTACAAGTCTCTTCTGCCAGGAAGTTTTCATCACTTAAGCTTTAAGGAAAGAGGAGATATATTAAGCCTCTATTTTCCACTTCTTGGTTCTTGCAAGAGGAGAGAAAAAAAAACTCAAAGTCTCAACGGAATGGATCAAAATCTTGAAGACAACCACAGTCTTCTTCTTCACCGCAGAGACCATAGCCTCGACTCGATTGATTTGTTTGCTCGAAACTACGATGCTTTCTCCACGATTATCTGTGGAAAAACGGGAAGTGGCAAAAGTGTGCTCACCAATCTCCTCACCCGAGCCCTTCTTCATGACTCGAAAATTCATATTATCAAAGTCGATGTCGGAGGAAGCCATTCCAAGGAAACTGAATCTCTGGGGGGAAGAGAATATCGACTGAGCCTTGATCAGCCATCGGGGATGAATCCCTTTTTGTGTCTCAAAGAGGGGGTTCATGAGTCCTCCATCTCTGTTTTATCGAATTTCCTCAACGTGCTCATGACCGAAGAAGGAGAGATGACTCTCTCTAAAGAACTCAGAGCCGAGGTGGAAAGGGCCCTTTTTCTCTATGCCGAGGGGGATAAGAGAAACAAGGGAGAGGTTCTCTCCATTGATGGGTTCTTAAAAGAATCAAAGGATCTACCGAGAAAATCTCTGCTCTACAGGTGGGCCAAAGGAGGCATCTATCAAAATGCTCTGATGAGTCGAGAGGATGTAGACCCCTCTCAACTACTCTCTGAAGACTTTCGCCTTCGCTACTACAATTTTTCTGATATTCATCAGGCCAGTGACGTTGACTTTGGCCAGGGCGGATTCTCGCTCGTCATGGCTCAATTTAACCTTGAGATGATCAGGCTAAAGGACAAAAAACTTGTCTTTATCGCAGACGAGACACCATTTTTTATTAAGCGCTGCTTTCCATTTTTTAAGTTCTCAACGGCTAACGTGAGGAAATTTGGCGGAGCTTTCATTTCCATCAGCCAAAAATCAACAGATCTTATCGTTCAAAATGATCAGGGTATTATTGAGAACAGTCCCAACCGACTGCTCTTTAGCGTTGATGGAGACAGAGGAGAGTTTCAGGAGAGATTTCAACTCTCAAACGACAAGATGAAAGAGCTTGAGAATTTAACAAGAGAGCAGAAGAGATTTTCAGAAGTTCTATTTCAGGACAAATTTGGCTCCAGGATTTTTCGAATTATCCTAAGCCCCGAGGAGTATTGGAGCTTCTCCAGCACAAGAGAAGACAATGAGATGATCGAGAGTCTCGTGAAATCAGTTCCAAGGCTGACACGCCATGAGGCCATCAGAATTCTGAGTTTAGAAAGAAAGGTTCAAGATTAATGAACTCTAATTCTTATAAAGCTCCTCCCTTACTACTACTACTGTCTTTTTCCTGGCTTTTCTCTCCCTCTAAGGCCTCAGCCTTTTTTGACAAAATTGTCGATACTGCTGAAAAAATAGCCGAGGCCTCAGCTCTTGTCGATGCCACCCATGAACTTCTCCGCACCGTTGACTCAAGTGCCTCTGAAAAAACTCTCACTCAGCTGGATCAATCCCTCGTGGAGCTCTCAGCCTACCTAGATAAAATCGAGGGCAAGACTCAGACCGCCGTCTGGGCCAAGAACGAAATAGAGGCCCTGATGAGGGCTCCCAAGCTGTCAAAGATGACTTTAACTGACAGTATCAGGTCTTCGAGTGAGTACTTGAAAAGAGTGAAGCGTCTGTTCTTGGCACTGGCCAGCTTTCCAAAAGCGGCCTCGGCCTACGCTCAAGCAGAGACTGTCTTCACGCTCCAGGATCAGTTAAAAATCCAAAGATCCTCACTCGCTATTCAGACCGAGATTCTCACCGAATTGAAGCTTCAGATAAGAAGATCTGAGATCGAGTCGAGAAGCTTTGATGAGTTGATGACCCAGGAATTCATCAAACGACGGGGAGTTCAGCCATGAGCTTTGAATTCACCCAAAAAATGAGTGGCGAGGTATTTCGAGAGACCAAAAGTTATATCATCCTAATTTTTCCAGTGCTCTTTTTTTTGAGACTTTTATATCTCAACATGACGGCGGCCTCGGCCCGAGACTATGGAGATCTGCTCAAAGGAGCGGCCCTCTTTCTGGCCCTTCTTCTCTCCTATGAATATCTCCTTTCCTTAACTTTTGATTTCTCAAGAGCTTTAGAGGGCGACATGAGCGAGCACGCAAGAGAGAGATTCCTGTCTTCAGAGAAGAGTCCCATTCCCACACCCGGTCTCTCCATGATCCGAAAGACTCTGGGTCTACTCAGCTCAATACTCTATTATTTGGCTCAAGGCCTCTTCGTCATAGCCCTGATATTTATGTCAGCCCTTGCCCCGATTGTTTTTCTCTTCGGCACAGTTTTATCCATGCCGTCTCTCATCAAGATCTTCTTTTTTCTCATTCTCATCGGCTCTTCTTGGCCCCTGATGTTTTCTGTTTTCGACCGCGTAGGCGGAACCTTGATGCAAAGTGATCTCAAATCTGAAAGTCTCATCTTCTCCTGGGCCATTGATTTCCTCATTGAGCTGTTTAAGATCATAGGGCCTCTTTCATTCTGTAAAATTCTTCTTCAATCCCCATTCGGAAGCTCCGCCCTCTCTTCTCTCTCGTTCGGAGCAAGATCCGCTGGAAGAATAGCCGGGGGCTTCGGTCACGCATCGGCCTATTGCCTCCCTCCTCAAGGTCAGTCTCTAAAACAACGATACTCCCCTCACCGCTCTCCCGCACGATTGGGGCACGGGGGTTCCAATGGGTCAGCACCCTTTGGGTCGAGAGCCATGGGATCGAGATCCCTCGGATCAGGATTCAATAGACCCAAATCTAATGGATCGGGACCAATTGGTATTGGAGTCAGTCAAAATGGACGGCACATGGATCAGCCAGCTTGCTCGATGGAATCATATGAACGTTTGTCAGAGGATGATTCTTCACCCTTACCCTACTACTCGAGATTCAGAGGCTCTGCGGATTTAGGAAAAGGCCCATCAAGTCAGGCAACCTCTCCTTCATTAAATAAGACTTCCAACAAAAAAGACAAGCTTGGCAAAAGCTCCGTATCATCGAGTGGGGATCGTGGATTTAATGTTTCGAAATCAGATCAGGGATCGGCACAACTTTCAGAATCAAAAAGAGGAATCAGTGGCGCAGCCTCTTACCTGTCAAATCATTCTGATTTGACAGGTCCTTTTAAAAGAAAAAGTTCCAATTCGCAAAATTCGTCTCTTGTCCCACATTCCAACAAAGGCTTCACGAATCAGACGCTCACGGATTCACATTTCGAAAAGAGAGCGAGAGAGAAAATGAAAGAGAGGACTCGGACATGAAACTTGCCTTTGAAATCCTTAAAGTTCATCTGTTGAAATCATTTCTCTTTTTCACTCTTCTTTGTTGGACCTCCTTTGCCACTTTTCAGGCAATCAAGAATCAGGGAAAAACTCTCCTGATCGGCATTGACTCAAATGGTACGAGAATCATCACAAGCCAAGATGATCCACTGTTTAAGACCGAATTGATTTCATTTTTGAAACACTATTTCTCGAAGGCCTATAATTTCTCTGCTCAGGATTTCTCCCAAAACGTGGGTGAGGCCACAAACCTCATGTCAGAAACCTTATGGAGGAGTGAGGGAGAAAATATTCAGAAATTAAAGGCCCTTGTTGAAAAGTCAGGTCTTCTTCAAATTGCGAGACTCAGACAGCTCAATCAGGTCGAAAAGGATACTTTTCAAGCTCTGCTCCAGATCGAGCAAAAATCCCGTCTTCAGGTCGAGAGCTTTGAAATGAAGGTGACGCTTAAGATCGAAAAGGTGGAGAGAGCAGAGCTAAACCCCTGGGGTATGGAAATCACATCTATAAGAGAGGAAAAACTATGAGGTTTATGGCCCTTTTTCCCTACAGATTCGTGCATATTTCGAGTGTTTTTATGTGTTTTTTGCCCAGTTTTTGGGCCTCCTCCCAGCCCAGGATCTCCTCTCAGTTCTTTGACCGATCCAAAGTGGGCGTAATCTACATCAGACCCGGACTCTCAAGCCTCATTCAATTTCCCTGCGAGATTGACGAAGCCAAGGTGGGATTAAAATCAAGCCTCGATGTCCAGATTTCAAAGACCCTTAAGTCGGAGCTCGTCTTGTCGGCAAGAACAAACCTCTCAGATCCGACAAATCTCATCGTTCGCTGCTCTCATGGACTTTTTGTCTTTGACGTCATTGCCAATCAAAAAAACCACCAAGACGTGATCCGAATTCTCGGCGGAACCAAAGGACCTGTGTTTTTTGAAAAGTCTTTAGATCAGATGGATCAAAATGGAGAGCGCCAAGACGGAAGTAAAATCAAAAATCAATTCCAGGCCAAAGACAAGAGCCATGCCGGGGGTGAAATCAAAAGATCTCCCTCTCTTTCTGAAATACTCAAGAAAACAGCCAAGCCCATAGGACAAGTCTCAATCCCATCAGGTGAAAATGAGCAGACCCTTGTCCCCCCGTCCAACACAAATTCGTCAGCTCAATTGGATAGCAAAACCCCAGCCCCGATCAAAGAAGGACAACCTTGAGATGAATTCAAAAGCACTTCTCTTTTTATTTCTATTTCTTGAAAGCTTGAAAGCTTTTGCGTCAAACAAAACTCTCGATGGCAATCCCCTCATCGTACTTGAGGATCCTTCTCAAAGTTCGGCTCCCAACAGTGGAGTGGGACCTCAAGAAGAAAAGCAAAACGAAGACAGCTTAAGTCTTAAAATAAATCCAAAAACAGAAACTATAGAAGCCGTTAAAAAAAGTCCCCTCAGTTTCAAAAGGGGGGATTCTAAAGCTCGCCCCCCTTTGAGCGCATCGAGTGGCTTGACCTCAAATCTTCCGGCCCATTACTTGGTGAGTCACTTTTCAAAACAAACGGATACCGAGAGCTTCACACTTCTTCCCACCGATTCCATCAAAGAGAAACTGAAGTCCATCCGGCCAGGAGACATTCTTCGAGCTCAAGTCGAGCACTCAGTGATCGCTTTTGCCGATGAAAAGGCACCCGTGATCGCTCGGATCATTTCGGGATCTCTCGCCTCATCAAGACTTGTCGGATTCTCGCGCCTTGAGTCCAACTCAAATCGAGTCTTCATTGATTTTGAACTGCTCTCTCCAAAATCCAAGACCTCTTCTTTTTCCTTTAAGGGAACTGCTCTGACCGATCTCGGCACACCCGGCTTTGAGGGAATCTATCATTCAAAAGAGGCCAAGTATTTTGCGGGTGATTTTATCTCGACTTTTATGGCGGCCTATTTTGACGCTCAGGTCCCAAAATACATGAACCCCTTTGGCGGAACTGTTGAGGACACCTCGATGAACTCCGCTACAAAAAAAGCTCTCAGCCAAAGTGCCATGAGCTCGGCTGAGAGGTTTCGAGAAAAGCTTAAAAAGTTTCCTGAGTTCTCAGAACTCAAAGGTCCATTTGAAATTCAAGTCCTCGTTCTTGCCCCTGCCATTGAAAACTAACAATCAACAAAAGGAGTCACAAATGCCCGTTATCAAACTCAACCCGGAAGCTGGAAATCGAATCAAGTTTTTCAAGGAACACGCCAAAGGCTTAGGCCTGAGAAGTTCTGATTGGACAAAAATTATCTCCCAACTTCTCCTCCATGAAAAAGAGGACGCCTGGTGGAAGCTCATCAACCGATATGCCGAGGAATCTTTTCTGATCGGAAAGGCCATTTCAGATCCCGAGGTCAGAGGAAAACTTCTGGGATTGGTGAAGTCCTCGCCTCCCAGATCGAGGCTGATTGAAAACAAAGACCACCACAACGCTCCAGGAAATTGTCTTAAGAAAACACGGCGAGAGGCTATGAAAATAAAGAGCCTCTTTTTTTCTCCCTGTACCGTTGCCTGTACCGCGACCTGTACCGTTGGGTGTACCGCGACACCATAGCTCAACGGTACAGGCAACGGTACACCCGAGGGGGAGTTAAACTATTGAAATGAATGGTTTTGGGCTCTGGCTATGTACTTCGTCCATTTTGTTGACCACCCACCCCCAACAAGTAGTTGAGGTCGGGTGGTCAACAAAGCGCCAGAGCCCATTTCGGACGAAGATTTTGAAGTCAGAGGGAGAGCACAAAAGAAGGAGATGGGAGGAGGGGGTTGTGGGGGACGGCACGCGGGATCCGGTTACAAAATGAAAGTTCAATGATGAGTGAGAGATGAAATTCGAAGGTCCATTTTTAGAGAAGTGAAGGAAAACCTATGACTATAAATTCAGAGCAATTCAAAAACAATGCTGAGCGACAAATGAGCATGATGAAAGAAGAGAGGCGAGAACTCCCTCAAGGCCTGATTGTGAGGTCAATGGATCTTCAAAAGAGGGATTTGGAAATTCTCCAGTTCCTTAACGAGATGGGGCCTGCCACATCTCAACTTGTAGCAGCAAAACTCTTTGACGCCATAGCTATATCAAAAATCAACACTCGTTTGAGAGTCGCTCGTCGAAGGCTGCACCTTCTCCATCAAAGTGGGTTCATTAAAAAGGAATTCTGCGAGCTGAGAAACCCCTTCTATTTAACAACTCAAAAGGGGGTTCAAGCTCTTTGCTCCCACCTCAATCACTGCATTCATTTGAGCCACTTAAAAAATGTACCGGAAGATATGGTGCACTCACTTCAGGTTATCTGGTCTCGAATTGCCCTTGAAAATATGGGCTTGGCCACAGCATGGAGATCAGAGAGAAGAATCGGCCTTGAGGACAAAAAAGACCAACTTCGCCAACTCAACAAAATTCAGAAGATCTATATCCCTGATGGGGTCTACGTCAGATCTGATGGGGCCAAAATTCTCTTCGAGTATGAGCACACCCAGAAATCTCAAACCCGCATCAAAGAGCGATCCCTGATCCTGACCAATCTCGTCGTCAGCATGAAGCCTCACTATCAGGGTGTCCATATTGTTTGCGCCAATGAATCCATACTTGCCCGCTATAAACCTGAAATTCGTATTTGGGATCAAAAAATTCAGACCTTTGAGCAACTGATGACAGATGGAGGAATCAATCATGTCTGGACAAAGTAAGATGAATCCTCAAGATCAAACGGGAGTTCTCATTACGGCAGGATCACTTGGAGCACTGATGCTCCTGATAAAAGTGGCCAAGTATCTGCCCATGGTCCTTTTTGGTCTTTTTTTAGGAATGATTCTCAGTGGAACTTGGGGATTAAAATCCTCCTTAAAAACCAAAGCACTGATCCTTCTTACAAACCTCCTAGTCCCTTTTGGACTGACCATCTTAATTTTTGGATTTCCCACACCGAAACACGTCTACTGGGGGATCTTTGAGTATCAATGGGGAAACGATCTCTTTCACTGGGGGGCCGTAACGTATAACCACCTGATCGAAACAGGACATCTCTTTGCCTGGATAAAAAAGCTTTTGAAAATCAACTCCCTCTCGACCGTGGATGTGCAGCTTTATCTTTTAAGGATATTTTTGATAGGAATTTTAGCCCAGTTTGGATTTATCTACCTCAATTTTCTCTCCCATGGGGCCCTCTCCACAAACCTTCTTACCCCAATTGCTAGCAGATCCTATGGATTGTGGAAGCCAGTTCTCAATTTCCTATTTCTGAGCAGCCTAAAGAAAACAGAAAATCCAAACCGATTTCTCGAAAAAATTGGAATCTCAGGCGTCGTTCTCCTTTTAGGGATCATCAATTTCGACGTATTTTCTGACATCTTGCCCATGTACAAGGCTCTAGCACTCCCCTGTTTTTTCCTTCCCCTTTTAGGTAAATTCATTTCTCACTTCAGTCCCCCACTCGCTGAATCCATTCTCGATGCTTCCGAGAGATCGCAAAAAAAGGAGGGAGAGATCCTCATTGGACATAAAATTGGAAATCCACTTGAACCCGTCTATTTGACCAAGGCAAATCTCAACTACCATGTCCAGCTGATCGGGGGCAGTGGAGCCGGCAAAACAACTTTGATTCAGGTCATTATGAAAAAACTGATCCATTTAAAAATGGGAATCATCTTTATCGACTTGAAAGCCGACTCCGATACCATCAGCTGGATTCAACGGGAGACACAAGAGGCCGGGCGCTCCTCAGATCTCGAATTGATTTGTCTCACCAAACATCAGATTTCGAGATCATTTAATCCCCTTCAAGGAGGAAGTCCCCAGGAAGTTCTCGCCCAAATCATGAATTCCTTTGAGTGGTCTGAGCCCTTCTATCGAGCTCAAGGATCAAGATTCCTGTCTGATATCATTTCAGTACTCGACGAATTGAAACGACACTCAAACATTGATTATAGTCTTGCCGATATCTCGGACTGTGCAAACGATATCGGACGAGTCAAAGAGCTCGCCACTCATCCGGCATTGAGCCCCGAATCAAACGCAAAATTATTAAAGCTCATTCAAGTTCTCGAATCAAAAGATGGGCTACGCGACATAGCCGGACTGTCGGTCGGCTTAAAAAATCTGATCACTTCGTCCGCAGGACCTCTCTTAGACAACAAAGATCTGAAGCGTCAAAGTGTTTCAATCAAGGAAACCATCGAAAAGGGACGCATCAATTACTTCCTGCTTAATTCCATGGCCGACAAGGAATCCTGTGTGATCACGGGAAAACTCATCCTTCAGAATATCATTCGAGTGGTCGGACAAATCTATGACGAGGTCCCCGAGAATCAAAGAAAACCCTGTCTATTAATAGTCGATGAATTCGCAAGCTTTGCCACAGACAATTTCATCGATCTTCTGAATAGGGCAAGAGGTGCAAAACTCGGAATCATGGTCGCCCATCAATCCAGAGGAGATCTGATGAAAGTCTCCCCCACTTTTTGTGATCAATTAGAAAGAAACTGCAACACCAAACTGATTTTCGGAACCGACAGCCCGGATGATGCCGAGTACTTTGCCTCCATGGCCGGAACTCGAAGCATACAAAAATCAACGGTGCGTTATAAACGAGGACTGCTTTGGGATCAAAACACCGGTGAAAAGTCAGTCAGGGACACTGAGGAATTCGTCGTGCACCCAAATCAAATCCGACAGCTCGGACAGGGTGAAATATTGACCCTCTCCAGAAATGTTGATTCTCAATGTTCTATGACTAAAGTCTTGTCCATCAATCAAGATTTTGGATTCTCTGATTGGAGCCAAAATTGATCACATCAATGTGGAGATATAAACATAATGACGTTATACAGCGTAAAAATTGTAATGCTGAATACACTTGATATTTTTTTTTAGCGATTATTTAATAATTTGTAGGTTTAAAGCATTAAAATTATAAATAACCTATAAGGTTGGTAAAAATGGAAAATGATCTTTATAGTTCTAATGATGTTCAAAAAATATTTAGGATTGGGGAAAAATACAAAAGTCCCGTTTCACTCTTAAATGCCGAAGAGCGCGGTGAAATTCCAAAGGCTTCTCGACAACAACGAGGTAAAATTGCTGTTCGTCAATGGACCCCAGGGCAATTGCCGGAAATTGGAAGAAAATTTGGATTTTTAAAAGGCTGCCGGGAACAACACATTATCTCTTGTTTTTTGTCCAAGGGGGGAGTTTTAAAGAGTTCGCTCCTATTCAATTTCGCTCGGGCTCTTGCTTTAAACTCAGTAAAGTCTGAAGGTGCCCAGCAATCCAAGATTTTAATAATCGGACTCGATCTCCAGGGCACGATTTCAGATTATACATTACCGCCGTTGCAGTTTCAAAGCCTTGAGGAAGCAAACACAATTGAAAGAATGGGGCTTTATGAACTTCTATTTGAAAAGGCTACGATCAGTGAAGTGATGTTACCCACTGACCTACCTAATCTTTTTATTATTCCCGAAAATTCTGCCCTTAATCACCTTGAAAAGCGGCTGCGATTTGAAACACGGAAGGAATATTTTTTTCAGGATAAACTTATGCCTCAATTGAAGGACTTCTCTGTAATTTGTTTTGACAACAGCCCTAACTGGAATGCCTTGATTGAAAACAGCTTGGTGTGCGCAGATACCGTGATTTCACCAATTGGATGCGAACTTGGATCCTATCAAGCCTTGAAAAACCACACGCTAAATATCGAGGAATTTTCTGAGGCAGTCCACGTTCAATGGGACAATTATTTTCTGATTCCGACTATGCTAGACAAGAGTAAAATAAGCCAGCAGATATATGGCTCGTACCTCAATCAGTATCCTGAAAATGCTTTGCCTACTCCAATAAGGAGAGCTTCGGCTGGCCAGGAGTCTCTAACTCTTCGAAAATCTATTTTTGAATATGCTCCAACAAGTGCTTTGGCCGATGACTACTATGAAGCAATAAAGACTATTTGGGACAAGATCCTAGAGAGTGAGGCAACAAATGTCACTCAAATATAATCCGTTTGACCAAACTCCAAAAGGTAATCTCGTTAAGCGTAGACGTGTATTTGAAACCCCTTCAGCTGATACGAGGAGTCCTGAAGTCAAAGGTCCTAATCTTTCAAGAGAGCCCTCTAAAGATAATTTAGAAACAAAAAATGAGAGCATTGTTACAGAACAAAGTTCCGAAACAACATTTGAGAACAAAGTTCCGGAACATAGTTTTGGAACAAATCTTGACAGCACAATTCCTGAGCCTACAAAACAAGCGAACCAGCAAGCATATGTTACAGAACAAAGTTCCGAAACAACATTTGAGAACAAAGTTCCGGAACATAGTTTTGGAACATATTCTGAACAAGTGAGTTCTGAATTTATAAAGCAAACAGATTCTCATAACATTGTTCCTGAACAAAGTTCCGAAACAATGTTCGGCAACACAGTTTCAGAACACAATTCTGAAACACAGTTCCAAAACAAACAGAATCACCTTAACAAAGTTCAGGAATCAAGTTCCGAAACAAGGTTTCAGAACAAACAGGCTATTCTGGAACAAGTTCCCAAACAAATTTCCGAAACAAAGTTTCAGAACAGACAGAATGTTCTGGAACAAGTTCCGAAACAAAATTCTGGGCCACTACCGTCCTACTATCCAGAAAATCCTCATCTCGAAGAAAATATAGATCTCTCAAGTGAAGACGTACTTGATCTAACTAAAAAAACGGGAGAGCCCACTAAAAACTTCTCCAAGCTAATAGGTCTTAAAAAAAGAATTATTACCTTCATTTATGACGAGTGTCTCAAACATAAAACAAAATCCATTAAAACAACTTATGACCAACTTTCCACCTCAGTTGCTGGAGAAAAGGAATCTGTTAGAACAACAATTAAAAGGCTAAATAAGACACCACAATCTTATTTTTCGATACAATCCCTCGGTAGAGGTCCTGGATCTCAGATTATCATTCGAGCAAAGGAATCTGATCTCAGAGAATACATGTCATACAGAGTGACAAATAACTATAGTTCCGAAACAAAGTTCTCAAACTTTGTTTCGGAACACCGAAAAACTTCTGGAACAAACACTGGAACAAGTTCTGAAACACCCCCCTCTAGTAGTAGTAGTGATATTAATAATAAGAATATTACTAATACTATCGGCCCTGAATCCAAGCGACAGGACCTCTCCGAAGACTGGCTTCAGATTCAGACACCGGAGAATGTGAAGGCCATCGGTTTTGGTCAAACTCAGATCAAACAACTCTTCCAGTTGGGTACCTTATCAGCATCAGAGGTTCAGGAGTCGCTGGAGGCTTTTGCTTACGATTTAGATGTCGGAGGGATCAGCAGCCGTGGATCAAAGCTTGCCTTTCTGATGGGCATCCTCAGGCGTTCTGGAGCCTATATTTCTGAAGATCTGGTCAACGAGCTCAAGGTCCAGGTGGAAAACAACGAAAAAAGAAGGCGTGAGATGGCGGATCTCGAAAAGCGCCAGGCTCAGGACAAGCTCACAGCTAAAGCTCAGGAGATCGCCTCTCACATGACAGAGAGGGAGAAGCTTTCCCTTGTTCCCGAAAACGGACTGGTCAAGATCGGAAGTGTTTCTCATGAGAGGCTCGTGATGGCCAAGATTGTTGAGGGCCTCTCTAAATCTTAAAAAACTACCCCCGGATCGGGTAGGGGACAAAGGGATACAGTTTTCATGGAAGGAGGCAAGGTGGGTCAGTTTTGCAGAAAGCAATACAATTCGGAATATTACCTTCGCAACAAAGAGCGAATCAGAGAACATCGGCTCAAGCGAAAGACTGAAATTCAACCCTCAATTGTTGAATCCCAACTCTCCTTGTTTGAAATTCAACGTGGTCCTCAAATCGGTCAACCTCGGAGTCAAACTTTCAAATTTGAATTTCTTGGCCTCCTGGTCCAGATACTCCTTATTGCTGGAATCACTTACTTTTTACTCCGTGAAGCGGTTGAATTTTATCAGTCAAACAATTCAAATCTTGAACAATCCATTCTTGCAGCCCTTTTGGTTGAAGGACTCTTGATCGTGTTTGCCTTTCTCAAACCCTCAAACCTGGTGAGTCAAATTCTGGTCAAAACAGTGCTGGCACTTCTCTTTCTCTACTCGTCCTGGTCCTTTTCTTCCAACGTGATCGGGAAGGGGATGGGCAATATTGCCCAAGGCGAAGTGTTGAGAGAGACGATCTCTGGTCTCAAATCCACGATGATGAAGAACGATCTGGCAATTGAGGTGTTCATGCAAAAAGGCTGGCTGTCAGTGGCCCGCAAGCTGACCAATGAGAACAACGAGCACAGAAAGCGTCTTCTGGAGCTTCAGGCACATGAGATGAATCAAAGCCTAAGGCCCGAACAAGCTCAAAAGAGCAACACCATCTCTCTTGTGGTCTTGAGATTACTGTTTCAAATCTCCAATATCATTTTAGTTCATCAATTGAGCTCAGGTTTTCAAAGGAAATTTCGTTCTCGTCGCAGGACCATGGTCTGGAGACGAGAGATGGAATTTGCGGCGGCATGAGGGGAGATCGATCTTTCAATAGATCAGTTGAACCCTAGATTAGGGTTCAACTGAGGGGTCCTTTCGTCATATAAACATCTGAATTTACCAGGAAATAATAAATTGACATTTTGTATTTACATTTTGCATGTACATTGCTATACTTAGCATGGTGAAGATTAGCTATTTCAACTGGGATCAGCATAACGAAAAGAAGTGTCAGAAGCACGGCCTGTCGATATCCATGATCGAGGCATTTTTTCTGAGTGATCCGTTGGTTACACCTGATAATAAACACAGCGAGGCCGAAGATAGGTACGTAGCTTTTGGTCTTTATGATGGCAGGTATTTGGTAGGAGTGTTTACGCTTCGGATAATTGAAGGTCGATTTATGATTCGTGTAATTAGTGCCAGATACGCGAAAAAAAAGGAAATAGAGGCATTAAATGAAAAAGAAAAAGTAAAAAAGGCAAAGGTAAATAAAAGAGTGAAGAGTGACCCTGTTGAGAGGGATTTTTCAGATCTCATCAGAAATGGAGACTGGAAGCCGTTCTCTCATTATTTCCAATTTGTCCCTAAAGATAAGACGGTTACGTTTCGGATATCAGATGATCTTTTGAGGAGACTTAAGGATCTTGCAGAATTGAAGAACACAAAATATCAAAGGCTCATTCGCGAGGCCTTAATCCAATATCTTGAGAAAGCATCTTAGGGCGGTTGGACCAGGATGTCGCGTCCTCGGTCATCAGCCTCCTCTTCGTCCCAGCTGTTCAGCCCCCTGGTCTGTGACGGAACAATTGTAACAATCGGAATAGGGGTGGAGGGAAGTCTATATGGCCTCAAAATTTGCGCCTGATCCTATTTTGATTAGGTCACTCTCAAATATTGCAAGAGACCTGTAGTGTCCCCTCCACTTTCATTGCGAGAATCGTAACACGAAGAGAGAATTGCCCCCATGTGACGGATCGGGCTTTCAAATTTGAGAGCCACGGAGGAGGCCTGGAGAAATGGCTATAAGCCAAATAAATCAACCAGTTGAGATTTTCTCTTAACTCGAGAGTGTCGGCTCACCCGACTAAATTGTAACAATCGTAACGGGCGGGGAGGGTATTCAGAGCCTCAAATTCTGCGCCTGATCATGTATGATTATTGCAGTTTTCTTACCTAAACGATATCAGTTGACAAATATAATGTGTTGCGTTATTTAAGGACCATCCCAGGTGTGGGTGCGGGCCTATTTGAGACCTTCTCATGGCAACCCGGCCGCGCTCCCGGGATGCAAGGGAAGGAATTTTAATGCATAAGAAATTATTGGTCGGCTGCTTATTAGGTCTATCTACCACAGTTGTTTCAGCGGAAGAGCCCGCGCCGAACCAGCTCGTTCAAAGCGAGATTAGTCAGTTCGCCCCAGATAAAGCAAACTCAATTCGACTGCGCCTCACAGACGGACTAACTGGTAATCTCGTATTGAGCTTGCATCGTGATGTTACGCCGAAATTGCGCCTTGGTCTTCAAGGTGGGACTTTTGTATCAGATCATCTCCTCAGAGATTATTGGAAATATACAGATTCACAAATAGACATAAGTGAGTACAACATTTCAGCCTATTCTATTGGCGTAGGTGTTGAATACGCTCTGGGTGAATCAATTAAGGAGGATACCTGGTACCTCTCTGGTATACTCTCAACCTCTAAGGTAGGCGTGAAAAATCGTTTTATTGAAGAAAAAGCGACGGGCGATGTTGATATGTTGCGGTCATCAGTTGGCTATCAATGGGTCAGGAATCGCTTAACTTGGCATTTAGCTTATGAAGCAACCTCTTGGTATCGCTTCGCTTTAACATCGGTAACTCCCGATTATAGACATGATTTTGGTAATACTCCGCCGTTGGCGTTAGCAGACGTCATGTTTCGGCCATCTTTTATTGTGTTTGGCGTTGGCTATGTGTTCTAGGATTATATAAGTGACATTCTGCAGTTGAACTCTCAGGTGAAGACCAATTAATAATCACACTCAAATCCCTTCAAAAGTTTAGTCGAACTTCCGATGAAAAACAGTTTCAAAATGAATCATCGGAGATCATCATGAGTGATAAGCCCATTACTGAAGTAGAGGAATTTGGTCACCTAGGTCTAGTGGCAGCAATATTTAAGGACTATGGACTAACTGACAAAATCGATAAGCTGTTGCCAAAGCTAAGTAACTGGAAGCGCCGGTTTCCATTGGGAGCTTTTTGGCCGATTGGCCGGTCCTCCGGGGACCGTTATTGCCGGTTTGGAATGGGACCTTTGGCAATTTGACAAATGAGTTCCGTGTCCACAAAAATTAATTCGTAGACAAAGTGTATTTGGAATTGAAAGGGAGACGTGTCCGGCCGCTAATGACCTTTCTTAAAGATTACACAGAGGCAACAAGTCGGGTCTATTTCGTGGATAAGAGAAAAAGGAGCCAGAGGCCTTCCCGAGCATCAAGAACTTGAAAATTCAGGCCACCAAGAGTTAAAACGAAGGCAATCAATAAAGAGCCTGTTGTTCAATGACTCGAGCTTGAATTCAAGGTTTGTTATGACCTCTAGGGAAGTCTCGCTGGTCTTAAAAACGTAACGAAACCGACTTGTCACCGGAAACTCCATTGGAGTGACATTTTAGAAGGAGTTCTGCAATTAAAAATAAAAATATCAGATCAATATATCTACAAAGGTCCCTCTAAACTTCGGCCCTTAGAAAGGACCATAGGACCGGCAAATCGGCTGAAATGGTCCCTTTGGAAACTGGCGCCTGCACCATCATCGTGTACGCGCACACGCATTGGAGTGCTGCCCGTTTTTTCAGCATCAATTAGCCGCTCATTTTGAATTTCAGGCACACAACCGAGTGAGGCAAACTCCACCGCGAAGTCAGTCGGTCCACCTTGCCCTTCAACCTCATCAGCGGCCTGGCTGAATCGCGCAAAAGCAGCTTGATAGCGTTTTGAACGCCTCAAAACCTGCCAACCGATGGCTGGATGCCATAATTGGCCCTCAAGCTGTTTTACGAGCTTACTGGCGCCCACTGTACCCCACCTGACTTTCGCCTAACGCGCACGGCCAAAATGATCGGCCACGGTGGGAATATAAACTCAAATGCCTAAATTTTCAATTTTTACGATTCAAATTAATAGCCCCTTCAGCACATTGAAGTTCGTGTAAACCAATTTGGTGGACCGAAATAGCGAGCCGACACAAATCGCGGATGCTGTACTTGATCGCCGATCGAGGTAATTTTCCTTCGTAAAAAGCCATATGCTGGGCATGAATCATTTGAACCATTTTGTGGAGTTTTCCAGCTATTGAAGCCTGCTTACCGATTCGCTGGTTTGATTGCTGCTCGCAAATTTTCTGTGCAATACCCTGCCAATGCTTACGCCGCTTTGTGACCCAATCCTCTTTCTTACACCATTGCTCCACTGTGCTTCGCGATATTTGAACTTCCTGAATGATCTTTCTAAGACTCTTGCCCTCGTGAACATAGAGGGCAAAGGCCCTATTCTTTACTTCTGCCTTCATGCTACCATCATTATACGTTAGTTAGTATATTGAGGACACTATGAGCGTAGATCATATTTTTAAGTACTTGGCGTATGCAGATTCGCCCCCCACTGAAAACGAAAAATACCAGGATTGGTTATTGTTTGAAGATTTCTTTTCATTTCTGAAAGGAACTGCGAAAGAAGAATTTGTTCCAGTATTGATTCACTCCAAAGGTGTGACGTTATATTCAGTTTTTGTTCCAAATGTGAAGTTTGATGGCCTTGAACAGGCATCGTTAAATGATTGGGACCTAATGATGGCATCGCGAGCACTGAGCTTTACGCACTGGGGTTCTGGTGACAAAGAGTGGGTGGATGTTGAGGAGCCTTTTGCAGATCCAAGAAGTGACTTTTTAAGGGTGCTGAAGCTTTGTATTATTATAGGGAATTTTCGCGACGCAGGAACGACGATCGACTGAACTATGAATTCAGTCAGCGATTGATTCATGCACTTGAATGTCACTGGGTAGATTCGGAAAATGCTTTTTGTACAATGAATGAGGATGGCGAATACATGCCTCACTTATTCATGGTCGTTCGTGGCAGCACAAAAGTTTTCTTTGCCAGCAAACGGAAGTTAGAAGTGTACGAACACTACACAAAGCAGAAACTTGTTAGATTGTTCGACATCCACAGAAATCGGGACATATTCGGATTTCAAGAAGATTCAAGAAGTGAAGAGGCCATCGCTAGAGATGGGGACGTACATGCTCGACGAGTTTTGATGTATGACAAAACCAAAACACCATCCGGCAGTTTTGCCCGTGGATCTCAAATAATTGGGGAAAGTCTTACGGATGCGCAGGCACTTGATGTTTTTACTGATCGGGACCTAGAGCAGGAAGAACAATACTGCACTTACATAGTTCATGATTGGAAAAACAAGAAGGTGACTGAAGTTTCCTGCGCGCCAGGCGCAACCGCAAACTACTTCACCGAATCGGAATTGCCTTTTGAAACATCACCAGCATTTTTCAAACCTGATGTACTACTTAAATATAAGGCTGATCCTGATAAATATGAGATTTCCAGTCGAACGATTAACTGCATCGGCGGTTGGTATTTGCAAACCTACGATATAGATGATGCTGGGCAGGTTTCAACTTATCCCTGCTATTTAAGACACCTACCTTACTCCGAACAACTATATTGGAAATCGTTTAATGAAAAGCCAAAAGCGGGACTTTCCGATCGTGCGTTCAAAACTGACTTTGAGGGAAAGTGGGCCGATGCTCAACCCATTGATACTCTCAAGGCTTTGGTAAAGAGGGTTCCGACATTCAAGGTAAATGACAAAGAGTATGTTGTATTTTCCCCCACGATAAAGGACTTCGATGGGGTACTAAATAGTCTTAATTTGGTCGTAACAAATGGTTTGGAAGAGTGGAAGTCAGAGACAATTAAGCTGGCATCGCTGTGTAGATACTCTCGCGAGAGCCAATCTTTCGGAGCTTGCTAAGTACTTGGGTTGTTACGACAAAACTTTGGGAAGCATCAACACGCTGGGAAATTGCCTGCGTAAAGTCGGAATAGATGAGGCCATTGTAAAAGAGATTCAAGATTCGCTAAAAGAGCTTTGGGATATGCGAAGTCAAAAGGGCGTAGCTCATTTGGGAAATCGTCCAACTGGAAAGCATCTCAAGGATGTATTTTCAGAGTTGGTCGAAAAGGTAGCTGCTGCTTATACCTTGCTTTGCGAAATACTCGCGGAAAAGTACACGATTGAACTTCCGTAGTTTCTAATCATCCCAACCCTTGGGGGATTTGGCCATATTAGCTAATACTTTGTCGGCATCGGAACAGTTCATGTGTGAAGCCATAAATTCAATAAATGATTGAAACGGATTTTTGACTTCAGTTCCGTTATTGCCCAACTTTACTGCCGAAAAAGTTGAGTTTTTCATTTGATAAGGAAACAAATGGCTCTTGCCGCGCGAGGCATAGAATAGTTCTTGCGCTTTGATTGCCGATTCAAGGTCACTAAATGTTGGATCATTTGTGCAACTTATAGAAGGAGAGAGATTTCCAAAATAACTAACGATCATTTCGTTATTAGATAAGTATTTCGGTGAGGAATTTGCGCGCTTCCAATAATTTGTAGGGCATAAATTTAGGTCCCAAAAAAATGCCTTTTTCTGATTTATGACAAAGATCAGTGATTCAAGTGGTGCCATTGCGGGCTTACCAGTAACAAGTGTCACTGCATCTTGATACGTTTTGCTCGCAAAAATAATTTGATCTATGTAAGCGGATGACTCTAAGTCATGAGCCTGCTGAGTAAAGTGACTCCAGCAAAGCATTTGATTGTGGCCATACCGAATTGTCTCACTTCCACCGAAACCGACATATTCAACATTTTTTATTACTTCATCTATTTTTGAAACTTTAAGGGTTTTGCCTGGTTCATCGCAAACTTTTGTTGAATCAGTGACCAACACAGCCACTCCATTTGCTTTCGCCATCGCGATGGCTGTCATTCCCATCCTCCTTCCGTAGTAAACAAAATGTTTACTACACGCTGTTTACTACAAGTTGTTGCAAGTCCTGCGAACTTACGGGAGTCCACGGGAACTGAACCGAGTGGCTGGAAAGGGCTTAACAACTACCAAGTTGTTGTTTTCATTTCCTTAATCCATCCGTTGGACATTTCACTCACGATTCATTCGTGAATGGTGGAGGCGGGGAGAATTGAACCGTTTCTTTAGGCCTCCATCATTTTACCTTTGAGACGTTAACAATTAATTATATCTATGTATAGTTCGGCGAGACCAGTTTTTGGAGTGATTCGAAGTCAATTGGATGAAATTCTGAGTATTTTTGACTTGGGATAAATTGAATCACTCGTCCATCTTGGTATTTTACCCAGATTGCCTGTTGGCACCGGCATACCCTTTGTTCGATTTTTTCCTCTGATAGAGGTGATATTTCGCAGTAGAACTTCAGTTCTCTTTGAAATATTGTCCCGTCTCACATACTTGGACCGGCTAATCTCACATAACTGGACCGCCTGATTTTTGGAGGTCTATACTTCAGTTTTTTCGATGTCAATATCTGGCAAAATTATTCGTCCTTTCATGCGGTAACTTGGACCCTCAAATACCACGATTTTAGCCTGCTCAAACATCCGATCGATCGCCGCATTGGCTAGGATCGGATCACTAAAGACTTGTGGCCATTCTTCGACATCTCGGTTGCTGGTCAAGATCATCGCCGAGTTGTATTTGCGTCGATCAAAGAGATCAAATATCTCTTCACTCACATCCCGTGGCATCGTCACTACGCCCCAGTCGTCAAGGATCCAAAGTTTGGACGTCAAAATTTGTTTGAACAATTTATCCAAAGTGTTCCGCTCCCGGGCCATCCGGATCTTGGCACTGAGTCTTTTTACGCTCGAACAAAACACACTGTGGCCCAGTGCTGCGGCTTTCATGCCTAATGCAATTGCGCAGTGGGTTTTGCCAGTTCCTGGACTTCCAAGCAACAATGCAATTTCATTTTCCTCTACGAACTTGCAACTCGAAAGCTCTTCGATCTTCTCGCGATTGATCCTCTTGTTAAAACTCCAATTGAACTGCTCCAATGTTCTCCTCTCTGGGAATGTCGCCTTTTTAATCCTACGTTCAATCGCGTTTTCCTTGCGCGTATTCAGCTCATGCTCAAACAATGTCGTCAGCCAGGAAAAATCGGACTTGATTTTTCTGGCTGCCAAAACCGACTCTAAATTCTCAGCTGCCGACGGTAGCCTTAGCATCGTCAGTTGCTGACGGATTGTTTCTATGCTCACTCCACGCTCCCTCTTGGTTTTGGCCACATCATTTCACGACCCGTAAGTGAGCCCTATACTCACTCATCGGCCTTGTGAACTTGCCGCCCGTTGTATTAAAATTTTCAGTCTCCATTTTTACTTTTGGTGTCATCTTCAAAAACGAGTGGACCGTGCGAAAACTGATCGAACTGATTTCAATTGCAGACGCACAGGCCTTGTCGATCAAGGCATTCTGGTATTTCTTGTTCAACGTCAGGATTCCCCAGACCACCCGAGTGTCTACAAAACCTTCCCCCCTCGATAAAATGATCTGGATCATTCGAGCGACATTGCCGCCGATAGCCTCTGCCTGCTTGATGTAATGGGCGTGATTCTGCAAATTCGTTTCGTTCGAGGATTTGTAGTGATCCTTGCACGCCTGGCGCTGGAACTTGTCTTTGATTACATCATAGACTTCCAGTAGCCTCCCAGCGCAGTAAATCGAAAGCTTTTCTCCGTTACCAATCAAAGTCACACTCTGGCCCGACAACCTCAAGTCAACTCGATAGTATTTATTCAAAAACCTCACATATCCATCACGGCGAACAAATCCATTCAAAATGGTCTCGATCTCATAAGGAACCTGGGGCAAGTCACGCAATGTCTTTTGTTCCTGATTCTCAAAAACCTCCACAGGCTTCTCGCCATGAGTGCCGTGCTTGCGACAGTTGGCAATCTTCATTTTCAAATCAATATGGCTTTGGGCTTTCTCGATTGAAAATTCCTTCAAATCAAAGGACTCAAAAAGCCGCCGAACCAATTGCACCGTACGTTCAACCTTGCCCTTCTTCTGTGGATCCGCCGGAGGGAGGGCCTCTATCGTAAAACCGGTATGCGATGCAAATCTCTCGTAACCGGCATTCAAAATCGGCTCATGCTCCGAGGCACGATTCACGAATACCTTTGGATTGTCAGAGGTGATTTTCCTTGGAACCCCACCAACCTCAAAGAGCATTGATTGGATCGCTTTCACCGTTGTCACAAAATCGCACTTGTCCATCACTCGAACCATCGTGTACCGACTGTGACCCAAAATCCCGATAAAGGCCCATATGGCACGTTTGCGACCGTCCTGATCTATCACATCGAGAGCCTTCGCCCAGTCCACCTGCAAGCATTCCCCGGGGGCGTGAATGATTTCAGGTGATGAGCCCCGAAGCAGACGGTCGGACTGAAAATGCTGCCTCTCAAGATAGCGGTAAAAACTTGCACGTGGAATCGACACCGGAATCTCTTCGAAGATTGTCTGTGGTGACCAACCCAGATGGAGTCGCTCCAAGATCCAATTCTTGTGCGGATCGAGCAGAGCGTCGGCTTCTGCTGGTTTCGACTTGCGGAGATCTATGATCGGAAAAAGGGCCTCGGGATAATTCGGCAATTTCCTATCAGTCGACCGAAAGAGTTTTGGCTCTGTACTGATCTGTTCTAAGAATCCGTACTCCACCGCAAGGCCTCGGACCTTGATCACATAGCCTTTGCCTTTGGAGAGTTGATTGGAAATTTGCGAAGCCGATTGGCCCGCTCGAAACTGTTCGACAATTTTTCGATCCACCGTGATTCTCCCTAAAATCGAGTTCCTTTTTCGCTTCATGCTTCCTCCCTTTTAGGGGTCATTCTTGCATGAAGTTCAGGTGGATGTTTCTATGCCTAATTTTTAAGCATTTGGCCGGTCCAAGTATATGAGATTTTGACCCCACATAACCGGTCCACTTGTGTGAGATTTGTCTGCGTCATACCGGTCCCGTTACGTGAGACGGGACAGAAATATCTCTCATTACCAAAGTTATCTAATAGCCCCAATAAATAATCATTCTTCCGTTGTTCTGTGATCTTCCGTATGGTGAAACATAATCAGAATCTGAAGAAGCCCCCGGATTTATGCCGCTGCCTGCGGTTACAGCAGAATTTAAAACGGACACATCTTTATATGAAGATCCACCGATTCCACCTTCGCCAGAATTAAGCCCACTGTTTGGGCAAATGCCACCAATCCCCCCATAATAACCTGCACCGCCACCACCACCACCGCCTCTATTACTTAATAATGATCCACCGATTCCACCAGTTCCTCCGTAAATTGATGTACCTGAATATCCGCCAGTACCACCGAGCCCGATTCAATGAGCTGATTTGTCATTTTGCGCTCCCAGGTCCAATCGCGATTTTTGGAACTATCTATTTCTCCAAGGCTTGCAATAGAACGAGAAGGGCTAGAAGGACGCAAAGAACCAGAATCCGATCCCGGTCGATCAAGGAGAACTTTATTTACCATGGTTACCCCTAATACGATGGACACAATCGAAACCGAAGTTAGAATCTTTCTTCGGTGCTGTTTCAATTCAAAATTGGAGGATTTCAGAGAAACCCCATTCTTCGATTCTTGGACCCGAGGTCTGATTGGTAGCTCTATGACTTTACCGCCCTGCTCTGACATCTGATATTCCTTCTGTTATCTCACTCGCCTATATTAGCGTCTGGATTTCATAATTTGCGAAGGCCATGCCGGGATTACGATCAATTCAGCGCACTAAAGTGACGAAAGATTCGACGACTGCTCAACATTTATTGCCTCCCGTGCTTGGTTCAAAATGATACAAACCGCAGCAAAGAGCTTGAATCGAC
Source organism: Bdellovibrionales bacterium (assembly GCA_016714165.1). Taxonomy (NCBI): domain Bacteria; kingdom Pseudomonadati; phylum Bdellovibrionota; class Bdellovibrionia; order Bdellovibrionales; species Bdellovibrionales bacterium. Next base: position 28,121 of record JADJNU010000007.1, on the reverse strand, counting down.
AGCCCTTTCTCATACCATTTCGGATCGGGACGCTTTTTTGTGTACTCCGTGCAGAAAAATTTCCTTAAACCTCGGCCAAAGACCTATCTTTTCTTCTCAGGTGAGAAAAGGAGAGCTAAACTAAGGAATGCGCTTTCTTGATTATCCAAGATCACGGCCGATTCAGAAAAATTCCGTTTTTTTGTTTTCGTATTTCCTTTTGTTTTGCCTCTCATTTTTTTCTTACTTGGGAAAATACTCACCCAGTATAGGTCTGGCTGAAGCAGAAGAATCCATTTCCTCGCTTGAAGAAAGGCTGAAAGCTGAACCAGATAGCATTAAAATAAGATCTTCGCTGGCGCTTCAATATTCTAGATCTAAAGGCCAGGAAATGAAGGTGATCGAACTGCTGAGCCCCTTTACTGATGAACTCTCATTGAGCTCGCTCCTTCAGCTCGCAATAGCCTACCAAAATGTCAAAAAATACACGGACGAAGTCAGGGTCTTAAAAAAGGCTCTCGAAAGTGGTCCAAAGAGATATGACATACATTACAAAGTAGGCCTGGCCTACCTTAAATCTGAAAAATTCACCGAAGCCACAAACAGTATGAGAGACGCAATTAAAATTCAGAGACGGTTCCGGCAAGCCTACGACTCTCTGCTGGATATTTTCCAGCGCACAAAAAACAACTATGAAAGCCGTAGCATTCTACGGGACATGGTCAAGATCTTTGGAAAGGACCCCCTTATCTACTCCCACCTTTGTCGGCTTGATTCGATCGATGGGTATCTTGAATCCGCAATAAAGGCTTGTCGTAAGGCAATGCGTATCGAAAAGGATTTACAGGACAACTATGTCTACTTGGCCCAAAGCCTCTTCGATAGTAAAGATGAAACAAGTGCGGGCAAAGTATTGATTCAAGCTGCGCGCCGATTTCCCAAATCGGAACTTGCCCAATGGGCCACAGGTGAATACTATTTGCGCCAGAAAAACTACGCAGGGGCACAAACATATTTTGCCAAAGCTGTCTCAGCCGATGAGAAGTCAGCACGCTCTTTGACTGGCTTGGCTGTTTGTCAATTCGAACAGGAAAATCACGAGGACGCCCTGGCAACCTTCTCAAAGGCCTGTGAAATCGACGAAAATGTGGTCGAAAAAATCAGAGAAGCTGCAGGAAAATTGCGTCTGGCAAAGAAAGATGAACTCTCCCGTCGCTACACAAAACAAATTCAAGACTGCAAACGAAAAATCAAAGAGTAGCAGCCAAGAACCTCTTATTGAATAGCGGCCTGCTCAATCCATGTGTCACGCCCACGAATGGCGTCCTCCAGGCGATAGCTAAGTATTCTATCGGGCCACACCCCTCCCGCTTCAAGATTGATCTCATCGTGAGTGAGATAGATAGCCTCAGGAACAGAGATACTATAGCCTCTAGGCAACGGAAATAAAAAATACCATATCGCGAGAACCACATCTCCTGCAGTCGGCTCTCCCCACACTCGGGAACGGGCTCTCAGTTTAAAAGCGTAAGCGAAGATCTCCGATACCGAGCCCGTTTGAAAATTAGTCAATACTGTTACCGGCCCCCGAAAGCAGCCATATCCCGGATAGGTAAAAAGACCCACCTCTCCGGCCACATCCAAGAGTCCGTGCTGATAGGTCTCGTCCATGTTGTCCTCAAATTCCAATTTCAACGCCTTGTTTTTTCTCGGCTGGAGAAGGCGACCAATCTTGGTTCTGTCACAAAAGAAGGGAGAAAGAGCACGAAGAGCAGAAACAAAGCCGCCGCCATGGTTCTCTCGAATATCAATTATCATTTCCTTGTATTGCGCCATCGCCTTCACGATTTTTAACCAGTCTTCCTTCTTAAAATAGGAATTCCGAAAGCTCGATATCTTCAAAAGGCCCACGTCCTTTTTTGCAGGGACCAATACAGGATTAAAATCGACGTTAATTTCTGTCGGCTCCAAAAAAACTGAAAATCGCTTATCACCACGACGAAGAACAAATGTTCCAGAAAATTGATTGAGTTGCCACTCTGAATAGACGGCCTCTCCAGCATATTCTTCAACAAGATCTCCAGGAGCTATTCCAGCCCTGAGAGCAGCGCTACCAGGCAGCACCTCGATGACAACATATTTATCTTCAATTTGGCGAACACGGGTCCCATTCTCTCTCCCCTGACCCTCCCAAAGAAGCCTATCCTCTGAAGGAGTATAAATCGCCGAATGAGAGATTCCAAGACGGTAGAGTTGAGCTTGCAAGCGGGACAGAACAGTACGCGTATCTTCGAGGTAGTCCATTTTCTGGGCCTCTGACCTACAGCCATCTGCCCAATTGTTAAGTTCAGCGGACTCATCGTAGAATTTCTCTTCAACCAGACTACAAACATAAGCAATCAATTCGAGATGAATTCTGTGCTTTTCTGAAAAATAAGCCATGCCCGCCAAGAGGGACACCAGAAGAGATCCTCCGATCCATAAAATCCATGCTTGCTTTGTCAACATGCTTCCGATCGCTGCTCTCAAGAATATCTCAACTGCTCAATTGCACATCTGCACAGCCATACATCTGCAGGACTGAACAACGGCACGAAAAAAAAGACCGGACTTATCGCTCCGGTCTTCTCGTTTTCAGGCTAATAAAGAAATAAGTGAAAGGTTAAAATCCTTTCGTCTAAGCAACTCGTCTCCGTCTCGCAGCAGAAGGATCAATGTTGTATTGCTTAACCTTGCGATACAAGGTGGCTCGGCCAATACCCAGAGCCTTTGCTGCTTCAGTTAAGTTACCATTGAACTCATGAATGGCGTTCTCAATCGCATGAGCTTCCATTTCATTGATCGTTTGTACTTTTCCGTTATGATCCATGCGCTGACCTGGACCTGGGAAAGGAAGAATCTTTGCACCCACATCAATTGGCTTTGAACCAATCGCCAATGATGGGAGTTCTCCAGCAAGCTGCTGAAGAAAACTAGAATCTCTCATTCCCTTCTGCCATTCCATATTCGTATAAACCTGAACAGTCAGACCGTTGCTTTGTCCAAAGGACTTCAACTTGTCAGCTGTCTCACGCTCATCACACACAAGAATACACATTGTACGTACCATGCTCCTATACCTCCCAGTATATTGCCTCAAGGCAAGTCAAAAATCGACTCACAGAGTACCTATCGGCGGCCCACATTGAGAAATAAAGGAAAAAAATGCCTACCAGGCCTCAAAAAGCCATAAGGCCTTGATACACTTAGTGAAATAATTTGAGGCAGCATTTGTCCAGCAATTGGTCAAGGGATCTGCCTCAACTTGAGCAGCCTCCCATCGCCATCCAGATCTAAGAAATAGGGATGGGATGGGAATGTTCGGCCACTCTCCTTCAGATTTTTCTATTGAAGAAGTGCGGGGTTTACTGGCTGGCGAAATGAAGCTTCCCAAGTTATTGGGTCAATCTCAACCAGTTCGTTTGTTGGAATTCTTGGCGATGGCTCTTCTAACTCTTGGTTTCCAGCTACCTGCGGTTCTTCTAAGCCCGCTGCTTCCTGCTGCGTTGGCTCTCCTTCGGCAGCAGCGGCAGGCGCTTCTGGCTCAACAGCCTCGACAGATATGCTCTTCTTGATTCGTTTTTCGACAGCCTTTTTAAATTGATCTTCCGTTACTCTTGCCAAGTGTTCGACGTGGAACTCATCATCAAGACGACCCATTCTCTCTCCGTCTGAATCCAATTGAGCCTCCACAATTCGAATTTGGACCTGACCGAACTGATCTTTTATTAGAACCATAAGTCCAACAGGAGCGAGCTCTAAAAACTCTGGTGTCAAAAGAATCTCGCCGTTCGATTGCACAACGCCAACATTTACAGAAGGGGGTGCGCCATCTTCAATGGCAAGACCAAGAGCAGGAGCTAACATAAAGACCTGCCCATTTTGATCAACTCTAAGGACTCTCGCCTCATTTGGAATCTCAGACCCTGGCGAGACATCGTAATAATTGTTATAATACGGCCCCTGAAACACCCAGTATCCCACAAAATCCACATCAAAGGCACCAGGAGTAGCCGCACTAGGGCCGCCTACCGTACCTGAGCTCGGGGGGGATTTCCTTTGGGTTCCCGCCGCTAAGGCCTTGTTAAATTCTTCTTGTTGGCTTTGAGTGAATCTCTTAAAAAAATATATGTCCTTCTTCACCAATTTCTGATTGCCCACCGGCTCTCCTGAACCTGGTACCGATGACACCGGACCAGTTCCAACGACCTTGATATTATCGATATCGATTTTAGTTAACACAAACGAGACAGGACCGAACTCGCTATTTGAAACCTCTGGCGTCAGGAGAATCGAGCCGTCCGCCTGCACGACTCCAATTTTGTTGAAACTACGTTTCTCTTCGTCGAAAACAAAGACATCGCCGTTAGGATCAATCCGTGTGACCTGAGCCACGTTAGATTGGTCTTCTGCGCCAGAGGCCTTTTCAGGAGAGTCTACATCTTTTGGAGAAGGAGCCCAGTACCCGACCAGGTCCTTGTCAAATGTCTTCTGACCCTTATGTGTGGGCTTACTGCAACCAATTGTTGAAGCCGTCATTAAGGCAACGGCCACGAGTGAACTCAGGCTTAAAATACTTTTACTCATCATTAGCTTCCTCCGGAAAATAAAATTTGGTAGTTCGATAAATCTGACAAAAAACTAAAAAATCCGAATTGGGGATTTGCAATAAGAGAGCCACTTAATGAGCAATCTGGATGGAGGATAGGCTTTAAGCAAATGAAAAAAAGAAAGAGTCGACAGGTAAGCGATTCATAACCTGTATTTTTCAGGCTCGAGAATCAGGTGATAAAATGATCTCAGCGAGGCGCTCGAAGTCTTCTAGGGATTTGGCCAGTGGTAGCTCAGTGAGCATTCGAACCATGGCCGCGTAGGGGTTCACCCCATTGATTTTGGCTGTGACAGTGAAACTGTACATGATACTGCTGGCTTCGGCCCCTGCGGGGGTGTCGGAAAACAGCCACGCATTCCTTCCGATGGCATACTTGCGGATCGCTCTCTCCGTAAAGCCATTGTCCGCCTCCAGACGCCCATCCTTGAGGTAGCCCGTCAGGTACTCATACTCATTCAAAAAGTAGCGGAGGGCCCCTCCGATCTTGCTTTTTGCTGGAACCTTGGGCTGATGCCCTTCAGCCCACTCCTTCATCTCTTTCCAGATGGGCTCAGCTATTTCCAGCCTCAGACGGTACCGCTCATCAGGCGGCTTCTCGCCGATTTTTTCTTCCAGATCATACAGTTTTTTAAAGTAACCAAGTCCTGCCTCTCCAAGGCTTCGGCCGGACTTAGCCCCATCCACTGTGGCAGATTCAAACTTCCTGCGGGAGTGCATCCCACATCCTATGCGGATCACGCCCTCTTGTTTTTCCAACACATCATAGGCATTCAATCCGTCACATTGCAGATATCCTGTAATCCCGTCCAGAAGCTGCCTGGCCGCTTCCTGGCTCCGGGATATGCGGTAATCAAACAGAACAATCTTCTCGTCCCCGTAGGGCGTACTCCTCACCCACATCCATGATTTGTCTTCGGCCTTCCTGCCATTCTCTTTGAGAACCTGCACTTGCGTCTCATCCACGGCCACATAAAAAGAGGTTATCAGCCGGTCTGAAAGAACATTCCAGACAGGCACAAGAGCCTGCGCCACTTGCACAACCCAGCGGGCCATCGTGCTGCGGGGAAGATCAACTCCCTGACGCTCCATGATCTCCTCAATCCGGTACAGCGGAAGTCCATCGCAATATTTGGAGGTGATAATGGCGGCAAGCAACTCGGGAGTGGCAATCCCCTTAGGGATCACGCAAGGCACAGGCGGAGCGGTCTTCACATAGTCCCCGCTATCCACTCCATACTTGGCCCGCTCATAGCGGAGGACACTGACTTTGGCTGGCTCATATTTGAGCTTCTCGGAAACCTCCCAGCCAATCACCTTGAGAGGGTCTCCCTCTTCAGTAAATCGCTCATTTTCTGGAAGCTCGATCTTCACCACTTCCCGCTCAAGATTCTCGGGGATTGGACGACGATGACCTCGCTTCCTTTTATGCGCAGGAACCGTGACCTCGACCTGCGTTTCATCCTCTTCGGATGTTCCTTTGGAGACTTCAAGTTCCACTTCGTTGTAGAGCACCCCCTGCTCCGGCGACACCCAACACTCCGACTTTCTACCAAACTGCGCTCGTTTGAGAGAACGGATCTGCTCATGCAACCAAGTGACCTCACTTTGCAGGAACTTGATCTTCTCTTCATCAAGACGAGCACGCGCTCTCAGGCCTTCATTCTCTGAGGACAACTCTTCTTGTTTTGAAAATAGCTCTCGCGGCTGCATGCGCGGGACTCTTCAACATTTTCTTCGAAAGATCAACAGACTCTTTCAAAATTTATTTCTGAAAATGGCTTCATTTTCCAAACATCATAACCTTCCAGAAGCCAGCTCAATTGCTCTGTGGATATGTGGACTACTTCCTGCAAAGATTTCCTCGGCCATGGGAACTTTTCCACATCCAATTGCTTTTGCCATAGACAGAACCCACTTCGATCAAAATACAGAATCTTGATCGTGTGCCGTCGTCGACCACAGAACACGAAAAGATTTTTCCCGTTCAACTTTCCCATCTGGGCACTCTCCACAATCTGACTCAATCCCGGAATCCCACGGCGCAAATCGACAGGATCTCGATGCAGAAAAACACCCTCAAATTGACTGGGAGATTTCACCTAGTACCTCCCTGCAGATAAAAGATCAGCTCAGCCACCCATTGTGCGTCAGGGAGCGAACGAACCGCTCTTGGTTTCTGAATTTTCACTGGAACAAAAGCAGAGCTCACCGGCTTTCGGCGTCCAACACTCCCTCTCTTGCTTCCCATGGATAGTCGATACTTCCAATTCTTGAACGTGGTGTTGTTCAGTCCCTCTTGTCGACAGAACTCGGTCTCGGAGCCAGAGAAATTTTCTGCCTCCCTGATTTTAGTTTGCCAATATTGTTTGGTTTTTAATCTTTGATCAGAATTTTCCACTCAAGCCTCCTTGGTTGCTGAGCAATATATGTGGAAAGTTCAAATCACAAAAATAGGGTTTATGGAGCGCTTACGTACCACCAGCAGAAAGAGACCCTGAACCACCACCAATACCGCCTAACATAAGTGAACAATTAAACTCAGATGTACAGCTTGCAGCAATGATTCCTCCTGGATTACCGGGCAGTGGTGAATATGATGGGTTTCTTGCTCCACCACCGCCTCCACCACCGCCAGAAGCAATTAATAAAGGTAATGAACTACGATAAACAGCAGTAAAACCACCACCACCGCCACCTCCACCGGAACCAACACCGCTTATGACCCCGACACCGTCAGATCCCTTTTCACCAACGACTATTGTGAGGGTTTCATTTTGTGTTACGGGAATTTCACCAGATGCAAACGCACCTCCTGCCCCTGATGCTCCTTGTGTTGACGAACCTGTTCCACCATTTCCACCACCGGCACCCCAAGATTTTACAAGTATTTCATCGCATCCTGAGGGCACTTGAAAACTCTGTTCTGTGTTAGTCAGAGCGAGAAAGACTATCGATCCAGTAGGGGAACAGGGGTGTACTAACCAACCATCTCCATTTGCAATTGAACTAATATTGGTAGCACTATCAACAACACGAATTGATGCATAATAGGTAGACCCAGGAAGCAAAGTTAAACCTGTTATTGTATGACTTGTTACATTTCCAACAGAGGTCCAACCAGTTACATTAGTGCCACCAGAAGTAGTCCCAATGGCAATCTGGTAAGTTGATATACCCGAACCTAAATCTGATGACGAACTCCACGTTAGCAAAGGACTACGGTCTACCAAATGGGTGGTAGTTCCGTCGTTAAGACTTGATACCGTAGTGGGAGCGACATTGTCTACCGTCCACGACGTTCCAGTTCTGACAACCGAAATATTACCAGCCACATCAACTGCGCGGATGGATGGAAAGTAAGCTGTCCCATTCGATAGATCGAGAGAGTTGACGGTCGTACCTAAAACATTTCCAACAGATGTCCAATTTAATGCTTCAGCGCCACCAGAAGTGCTCCCTACTGCAACTTCATAACGATTAATCCCGGCTCCAATATCGGAGGAAGTAACCCATGATAATGTTGGGGATGAGGTTAAGCTTGTGGAGTAGTTGGCCTTAGTGATAGTACCGGGCTGAGTTGGTACGGTATTGTCAATATTAGCCGATACATGAGCTACAGAGGACGTATTCCCTGCGGGGTCTTGGGCCTGAACATGAATATAAAAAGTGCCAGTCGCACTTGTTTTGCTTGTTGAAGCAGTTGAGGAAAAGGAATCGCTAGGTACCGTATTAGAATTTGTATCTACAACAAAGCGGTAATTGCAACCAGATTCATCACAACCCCAAGTCCAAATTTTAGATATCGCCCAACTTGAATCATTACTTAAACCAGTTAAATTCGGAGCAGTATTGTCGAGAACAGCAGACACGTGTGCGACTGAACTTTCATTTCCAGCAGCGTCTTTTGCTTGAACATGAATATAGTACGTCGATGTACCAGTTGATTGTGTTGCTGTAACAGATGAAGAGTATCCTCCACTTGGTACTGTAATTGCTGAGGTATCAATCGAATGCCGATAAGTACATGGTGAATCGTTACAACTCCATGTCCAAAATTTCGTTTTTGTTACAGCGCCATCATTTGTCAAGCCGGAAACCGAAGGTGCTGTATTATCTATTGTAATAATCGAGCTGGGACCCAACGATGAAGTTTGAACACCAACTCCGTTGACTGCTGTATTAGGTCCTATGGATATTGTTAAAGTGCCATTACCTGTACAGCTTGATATCGTTACCGTTCTTGTTGTAATTCCAGAACCTCCGACTGATTTTGAACACGAGACACCACCTGTTTGATTTAGGGTTACGTCTTCAGCCACAAGAGTTATAGTTGAAGCTCCCGAGTACGCAACAATATAGTCTGATGAAAAACTCGAATTCATTTTTAATACTGAGGGAGAAGAAATTGCGAGAGTTGGTTCTGCTTCGGTTGAGTACAACCAGCCTGTAGAAATTAAAACAGGAGAAATATTTTCGGAAGTATCAATAGCTCTAACAGTAACGAAATATGTTTGTCCTGGGATAAGAGACATTCCTTCAGCTTGACTAGAGGTCATAGCTCCAACGGATGTCCACCCCTTTTTTTCCGTTCCACCAGCTGATGTACCTATGGAATACTCGTATCTTAATACGTCTCCTGAGGAGCTGTCCGCCCACGAAAAGATCGGACTTGACGAGCTTGAATTATATGCAGACGCATGAGTTAAATTTGTGACGGGTTGTGGGGGAGTCGTATCAGACGGAGATGGATCTAAGTGCCCTATTATATCAATTTGCCAACTGGTAAGAGTGCCTGTGCCTCCGGTGGCACCATCAACAATTTTTAATGTCCAGTTTCCCGCAGAAGGTTCTCCATAAAAGGCGTTACTTAAGAGAAGTGCATCGTATGTAAGAGTTGGATTTTTAAAAATTCCGCTATTAATATTTAAGAGGATACTTTTGGTTCCTGAAGGGGATGTAACTTCAACGCCTAGATCAGTCATCCACTGATGAGTGGTCGCAAATTTCATTTGGACACTTTCAACTATTAGATTATGGCGAACATTGATGGATGAACTTGTTCCAGCAGCAGAGTTGTCGGGTATCGATTGAGAGATCGTACCCGATGTGTAGTACCAATCCCCATTTGATTCCTGTGTAATTTGCATCGGATTTAGAGTGCCAGGATAAGATTTTGCCATGCTGACCGCATTGTCAGCATTGACTCTTCCAAAACCATACCAGTTGTGAAACCAGAAGCCTGCACCGTTCTGCACCCAACCTTGTTGATAAGTATACCCAGCCAAATTCATATTGCCAGGATGCTGAGTAGCAATTGCTGATGCGTCAGTTTTTGTAGCAGTCGCAGCCAAAATATATTTTACATCCCGCCAGGTGAGATTCGGGTTTGCCTGGAGAATAAGTGCAATAACTCCGCTAGTAGCTGGTGCTGCTGACGATGTGCCATTCATCGCGGAAGTATAGTTGCAATTCGTATTAAGCGAGGCACTATTTTCAAATGAATTTGCAGGGCTAATCAAATTAGATGATCGTCCCTTACTACAAGTTTGAAGGTCTGTTGTCATGATCGCAGGATCGTCAGTGCCAAATTCGCCTCCAGGAGCAGAAACCCAGATATTACTACCAGGGGAACTGTATGAAGACCGTGTTCCCTTAGCACTCAGCGCTCCCACGACAACAATGTCGGGACTCGTATTTTCAATGCTTCCGAGATTTGAGTTCCCATAATAATGGCAAACTCCGTTAGCACCCGATCCGACATTGAAACAATTCGCGGTTCCACCAGAGGCATCATATTCCCACTCCGATTCAAATTCATTTCCAGCCGACTTCACATAGAGGGACCCTTTTCCATTCCGTTGGCTTGTTGTTCCATACCGTAGTTGTGCTTGATAGGTCGTATTTTCAGGCTTTGGAAAAATCGGTTCGCCTCCGTAACTATAGTTAAAAATATCAAATGAGCCATTGGCCTGATCAATTGAAGTCGCCGTATTTTGAGTGGCTCCAATATATCTGAATCCAGCTAACTGACAGCTTGGCGCAATGCCTCGGCCACCTTTCCCGTTCCATCCAACCGCGCCAATAATTCCCGCTACGGCAGTTCCATGAAAAACGGAATAGTCAGTTGTACTCGTAGGAGTGGGGTTGCCTATATACGGTGCGGATAGGGTGTAGTTTCTGGATGCGCCAGAGAGCACATTTGCTGCAAGGTCCTCGTGGGCGATTTCTACTCCTGAATCACTGACTGCGACCTTGACGTTGTTCCCAGTAATACCATCCTGAATTGTTTGCGCCTCGTTGACATCGTTGTTTGGCAGTCCGGGGTTAGTTGCGAAATTGGCTTGGCCTTCATTTTTTATATGCCATTGATATTTTTTGAGCGGGTCCCCGATGACCGTTATCGAGTAGGGACCGAACGTCTTGTTAGTGCCATCTGTTTTTGTGACGAGAATATTTAAATCCGCAACATTTACATTGTCGTTAGGTATTCCTTCCAACGTTTTGGAAGTCGAATTGAATGTCAGCCAGCTTGGTGCATTATGAAGAGTGATAGAGGACAGTGAATTTATTCCAGATAAATCAACAGAAAGGGCTTTATCCTGATAAGCTGTAGTTGGCATAGTAATACTATCTGTTGGCGGCGCAGTACCGCCACCTCCGGCGCTATCTCCCCCGCCACCGCCTGAGCAAGCGGCCAGAAAAATAAAAAGCGATGATCCAATGAAACGAACTGTCATCCTTGTCATTTGACCCTCGCTCCTTTGCCCAGAATCTCAATCTCTACACTTATAATCGCAGGCGAAGCTTTTAGAGCTGACTCAATTTCAAAAAGATTTTGACCATCTTGTGCTTGGAGAATTGCCACTCCGATATGAGTCGCTTTATAGCTCACTGAAAGATTATGAGAGCGTGCCAGCGAATCGACATTGTCAGTGCTTTCCATTTTCAAAATGAAGGCGCCTGTCACAATCTTTTTTTCGTATCCTGGGCCATCGATAACTACGTACAGCGCATTGCTATCAAATATTCCAAAAGTGTTTCTAGGAACTGGAGAAACTAATATCTCATATCCGTCTGCCGCTTCGGACTTCTCAGAATATTGCGCAGTCTTTCTTGCAGACAGAGTTTTGAGCCAGATATACGAAGCGTCATTGACCAGAATGTTTGATTGTTCGCTGCTATCATTCTTTCGGGAACTGGATGATCGTGTTTTTACAAGTCTCCTCTTTTCAGAAGCCAGTTGCCTTGTCGGAGTTTTGATGACCGCACTTTCAGTATCCGTTGTTTGAAAAGATTGAATGAGGATGTGACCATTAACCGCCAACTCTGGCCGCTTCTGTTGAGACCTCTCAGCGTTTGACAGCTTGTCAATATCCGGCAAATTGAAAAAATATAGGTTTCCTAAAAGGGCGATCAAAATAGTGATTAGTAAAATATATTTTGCCATCAAAATAGCTCGTGACTGATCAATTTTTCGTATCCACTGTATTGGATCATTCATATCTAACTATCGGATTTATAAGGAATGTTCTGTACCCTAAACTCGATCAATCCCTTTCTGGGCTTGTAAAGTGAGTGAGTAGAGTCGAGAATTCGCAATTTGGTTATAGTGAGACATATTATTTTTGACCTGAATCTATTGAATCTCAGATAAAATCGTTCGTTCGTTAGGATGAAACCAGAGCCCAATAGGGTCCTTAATGGCGGTCATGGCTCTATCGCTATTTGTAAATAACCTAGGGCAATTGAAGCTGAGAGAAGCGCTGAAGACCAAACAGCTGAGACTTCCGAGTCAGAACGGGAATAAAACTCAAAGACCGACCTTAAAATGGGCCTTTCAAACGATGAGAAATGTCATCAAGGTACGGGTGAGTATTTTTGGCCGTATGTATGAAGAGTTTAAAGTGACATTTCGCAGTCGAACTTCAAATCCTCCTCTCAATTTTTGCGCTCGATCAACAAAAATTGAGAGGAGGATTTGAAGTTCGACTGCGAAATGTCACTTGTATCAATGCAAATAGTTTGTCCTAGGCTGGGTCGTATTGATGTTGATCGAAATCAATGTTGCAATACGCAAAATACGTTTAATTTTTCATCAGTAAATCCGATCTATTTAAAACTCAAAAAGGGGAGAGTGTCGAAATGAAGTTCCTAATATCTATTGGAATCCTAGCGATCAATCTGGCATCTGAATCACAAGAGGCAATTTATTCGAAGGAGCCGTGGTATATAGTCCAGATAAGTAGTGGGCCGTTTACAGAGTGTACCAAGGATGCTGGGCGTGAATTACTTGAGAACATCATTAAAGATTCAAAGACGGAGGTTCCTGAAAGAAAAAAACTTACTTTGGGGGTTACCACGAAATGTGGAGAGTTTATTCTTGGCCAAAATGTGACCTGTTACCCTACCCCCAAGAGCACGGCTTTTTATGTTTGGTACAATTCAAAGAGGGAGTGTATTGAAGGGAAAAAAGGCTTGATGGATTCGGGGTTGTTCTAGGTGGTTAATCCATGTCGCGACACTATTTTGGGTAAAAACCTAAAGGCGTTATTTTAGCAGTGGTCAAAGGGAGCTCGGGCCAACCACCCGCAATTGCAGTTATGTTCCTCGCCGTTACGCTTGTTAGTTCTTACTCCCGTCCTTGTGAGAGCTGGTAGGATGTGACATTTCGCAGTAGAACTTCAAATCCACCTCTCAATTTTTTCTAGTCGAGCACAAAGATGGGTTGAATCCTCCATCCATTTATACAATTTTATCTGAGAGGGCAATTCTTTGGGTTTTCTGGATCATTTCTAAGGAGTCCGAACAGAGCTCTCCCTTTCCCGAAGAAAAAGGATCAGAGGTCTTTTAGAATCTAGCTTCGATTTGAAGGAGCTAATGGCTGCTGCCGTAGATCATTTTGGCGCTCGAACCGAAGCACTCGATGATAATCCGCTGAGAGGACTCGAGCCCTTTAAAGTGACATTTCGCAGTAGAACTTCAAATCCACCTCTCAATTTTTTCTAGTCGAGCGCAAAGATGGGTTGAATCCTCCATCCATTTATACAATTTTATCTGAGAGGGTAATTTTTTGGGTTTTCTGGATCATTTCTAAGGAGTCCGAACGGAGTTCTCCCTTTCCAGAAGAAAATGGATCAGAGGTCATTTAGAATCTAGCTTCGATTTGAAGAAGCTAAGGGCTGCTGCCGTAGATCATTTTGGCGCTCGACTAAAAAAATTGAGAGGTGGATTTGAAGTTCTACTGTGAAATGTCACATCAATCTTAAAAATAGATTGAATACCCAATTCCAAGACCAGACCTCTTTAGATCAAAGTCGACCGATTGCGATCCATCCAATTTGAAGTCCCCTGAAATCTTGCTTGAGAAAAATCCGATCTCCACTGCAAAGATTTCACTTAGAGGGAATATTGAGATTCCCAGCTGAAATGCCAATCCTCTTCCGTCAGCGTCATAATCAATTCCAGATGATTCGCCTTCTTCTGCATATGACTGAAAAGCGAGAGCCAGGTAAGGAATGTAGTCGTTTCCTGGTATGTTTTCAATAATATTAAGCCTACCATAAAGGGTAAATAGACCAACTGACGATTTAGTATCTTCACCTTTACTTACTTTCGAAGAAAAGGAAATGCCGGGTTCAAATCTACCTGTATTGTAGCCATATGAAATATTTGATTCGCCTGAGTCTGTCTCTAGGCTTCCTGCCAGGCCTTCAATTTCAATTTCCCCTCTGCCAGAGGAATACTTCCAAGATAGAGAATGTTCCCTTTTTCTAAGGGCCGAGTGATGGTCAGGCATCTGAATAGTTGAATTCTTTTCTTCGACCGAGGGATCATCAGACTTGAAATCTGTGTTTGCGTTGCCGAATGCCAGCATTGGAAAAAATAACATCAAGGCGATTAAAGGTCTCATCGGTTCCCTTTGAAAATGTGATTAACATAAATAAGAGTAGTTGATTTTTGGCGCATTCAACAACACAAACTAGAAAATCTAGTTGAAAGCCGAGGGCACCAGCCTTTCGTGGAATGATTCCACTATCTTACAAAAGAAAGGCACCCTCATGAAAAGAAGTACCAGACAGAGAAAGCAAGGTTCTGCATCCTAAACCCGATCAAACCCATTCTTGGCTTGCAAATTGGGTGAGTTGGTTCGCTAGTATGAAATGAGTGATCAATAGGAATTAATTGGATCTCGATGAAATAGGGGCAAATAGCCAGATTGATCTTTAAAGATCATGTGGAGGACTTCGACTTTATTTAATCTAGTTGGGCCAATGTCACTATATGCGCCTTTTTTTATGCTTAATAAGATCTGACAATTTCGAAATTTCAGATTTCAACTCAATTACTGGAATGGGGCAAGTGTGGAAGTCGTTTTCCCAGCAAACAACATAGTCACATTTGATATTCTTATGGTTTTCATTGCGAATATGGTCCTTGAAAGAACTCGCGCGAAACTCAAACTCGATATATCGACGTGTATACTGACTACCCGTTTTTTGAATTACACACGCATCCGGAAAGCCGCTTCTCACAAATTCCATTTTTACAAATCCGTATGGCAACTGCTTCATAAAAGAGGCAAACAGGACAACTGCACCCTGCTCTGACGTAGGTGCATAATTTAGAATATCTAAGTCAATCGGAGCACCAAGATTGCCCTCGTTCGGCGCACCCTTAAATAGGTTGATAACTGACGGCTTGTAGTTCTTAATAAACTTTTCGATTTTAATGAAGTCGCCTTTACTGATTTCAACGGAAGTGCGTCCCTTGAATAGAATTGGTCGAAACCTGTTTTTAGGAAAAAGATCAAGTTTAAGAACCTCAACAACTTCTTTGATTGACACAGGGTTCTTGGCTCTTGTACTACGCTTTATTCTGTAAGCCCAATTTGTACCATCCCACGGCTCAATTTGATGATCAGATGTATAGTCAAATCCCCTTGTCACAACCGTATAAGCGCCTTCTATAACCATGTCGCCAGTTGCGTAGTACAAGACTTTATCGCCCTTTGCTATGCGATCAATTTTACCTTTAAGCCGTAACTTTTTGCCGATGAGAGTCGGCTCGACTTTTAATGCAGAATAATCATGTATTACAACCCAATACCGCATGACGGTTTGATCGGTCGAAAACAGTATCTCCTAAACTTGTGAAAGGGCTGTGTGGATAGGTCTTAGCCTGAGAGTTCTACTGCGAAATGTCACCAAAACAGAGCTGCCACGAGACCTAAATGACCAAATTGCTCGACTTCAGTAATGGGTCTATCACTCATGATGATCTCCGATGATTCATTTTGAGACTGCTTTTCATCAGAAGTTCGACTAAACTTTTGAAGGGATTTGAGTGTGTTTATTGATTGGTCTTCGCCTGAGAGTTCAACTGCGGAATGTCACATTAGACCACGATGCTGCCGTTCGATTTGGATTTCCTGAATTCCATTAATCAGTCTAGTGTCCACAACGTTCTGAATCGAACCACGCGTGAGCTTTAGAAAGGGAGTGCCTTCGAGACTTCCGATTTTTACAAAATTGCCAACTGATACAGGTAAATTCAAATTCAACCTTCCGTGTTTTAGATGTTGAATTTGATTTTGCCACGGAGCGACTACTGAGGAAGATAATCCGCTTGAGTTCAGTTGTATTGATCGTATTTGAGGAACGTGAGATAGGGTTGTTTTATCGAGGGATTTTATGCTTGAACGGAGACCAACTGCATGGAGGTGGTCCGTTTAAATGGATAAAAATGGGTAGGGTATGCGTTTTCTTATCATGATTCTGATACTTATGGCTGGAGGGGTAGTGACAAGCAATGAGGCAAATGCAAGTAGCATGAAACTGGAAGAAATTTTGACGACCATTGGTGATTCATATATTTCGAGAGTAGAGGCGACAGTTCTACCAAACGCCGTTAACGATTCTAACTTAGGTTTTTTAAATGAGGTTACGACGTTTACAAACCTTTTAGTGCCACGGCCTCAAAGTCTAAACCCTGCTTTCCCAGGAAAGACTGGGCCACAGCTTGAGGAAATTCGAGAACAGTTAAAGCGGTCTTTACAGAACAAATTGCTCGGATCACTTTTAAACAAAGTTCTTTTGGAAATTGATGATGCGGTCAAGAGTGCCAACAGTTCCGCATTTCGAGAAGCAGCGAATCTATATTTTGGAATTGTGCTTCTATGGAATGTAAGAGCTGATTATTTTCTAAACTCTGTTGAGGCTGATTTTTCAGAAGATAAGCTGTTGTCTCTGATTGAACAAATCGGTCGGCTTGAACCATATATGGTTGTTGGGGGTCGTCAAATGCCTGGTCCGGTATTTTCTGCAAGCTATCTTTTCCGATATCACATTAAGAATGACGTGTCCGATCTCTACTATTTTTGGACAGCCATTGTGCCAAGGCTTGAAGCTCAGTATGGTTCGGAATACAAGGATTTGCCTCAGTATTTAACCAGAAAGCTATTTGACTTCTTGGTATTTGGAATTGAGCAGGGTTCTGGAAAAATGGACGGGCTTGCTCAAAATTTTCTTTCTGACTTTGCAAAGATATATAATTCGGTCGAACAACACTTTCCATTTCACGAAAATGTTGGACCTAAAAACTATGGGAAACTTGGGATACTACGAGAGAACTATAAGACATTTGGCAATACATTTATGGTTGATAGAATCAATCGCTTGAGGCTTTCATCTCTTGCCACTTATCCAACGCTTACTCCTTCGTGGATAGAGCGTACCATGCTGAAGACTTGGGGCCTTTTAACAGACTGGGGAACTTCCGCACGCAGGGTTGTGTTCATAGGTATGGTGATCTTTTGTGCATTGTTTTTCGCGAGTTTAGGATCTTCGGTAGAGGACATGGAAAGAAACTCCCAAGTACATTCCAGTGCGACACTGGAGAAGATTGTTCGTGCGGCTGCAGGAACTACGAATAGGTTTGTTAGCTATGCCACAATGCAACACTCCACCCGTTTTGAAAGCACGATTTTGGATCATGGTTTTGCGGTAACTCTGTTTTGCTACTACTCGATCTTACTTGGAACTGTGGTATCATTTATCGTAAGGCATAATTGACCTGCACAATAGGATTACCGGGAACTCTACTTGTGGCTTGCCTACCTCATATAACCAGCTTAAATTCGAGATCAACGGGTTCGACATCAAAACTGTCGAGTCCACCATCTTCAGAGTTTGAGAACCCGGGTCGTCCCCCGGAATTCTCGCAACTCAGAACTTGGTTTTTGATACTAGTTTGGATGAGTTAGTCTTCGCCGTCTCGATGAAGCGGCAAATCCAGAAATGAAAATTGGGGACGAAAACGTTGAACCCGAGGGGCTGAGACAATACAGACTTCGGGCTTTTTATGGGGTGGGGACGATTTGTCTGAACCGTTAACTATTCAACAAATGAAATCTATTGCCAAGAAGAGAGGCGGCCGTTGCCTATCTCCGAAGTATGTAAACGCTCACCACCCACTGAAGTGGCAATGCAAAGAGGGGCATCGTTGGTTAGCAAAGCCGTATACCGTAAAGCAAGGCTCATGGTGCATTGTTTGTGCTGGTAAAAAGAAAAAGACAATTTCAGAGATGTACTCACTTGCAAAAAGCAAGAACGGCAAGTGTCTATCTAAGACCTATCGAAATACCAAAACAAAAATAAACTGGCGGTGTGAAAAGAATCACCGGTGGTCTGCTACTCCGTCAGATGTTATCCAGGGAAAATGGTGTCCTAAATGTGCAATCGAATCAAACGCAAGTAGACTTCGCCTTACGATTGGCGAGATGAAGTCTATTGCAAAAGAGCGTGGTGGGCGATGTCTGTCAATTTCATACAAAAATTCTCACACTCATCTGGAATGGGAATGTAAAAACAAGCACCGATGGTTTGCAGTTCCAGGTCATGTTAAGCAAGGCAAATGGTGTCCTCACTGTGCCCAGGTAAAGAAGTTATCAATAGTAGATTGTCGTTCTGCGGCTAAATCCAGAGGCGGTCGATGCATAACTCCTAAATACCGCAGCAACAAAGCCTACATGGTATGGGAGTGTTCCCAGGGTCATCGTTGGAAGGCAAAGTACAATTACATTCAACAAGGTAACTGGTGCCCCAAATGTAAAATGAGCACATCTTATCCTGAGCTACTTCTTTACTCAGAGCTGAAATGGTTATTCCCCAAGACGGAGCACCGAAAAAAGCACTTTGGAGTAGAGTCCGACATTTTTGTCCCTGATCTCAACCTATCTATTGAGGTTGACGGTGGACATTGGCACAAGAGGAAGTACAAGGCTGACTTAAAGAAATTCAAAGTACTTATTGCCAATAAAGTTCGAGCCATGAACGTTCGTCAAATAGGGTTAAAGAAAATCTCGGCAGTTGATGTGCCATTCAAGAGAGTCTTTAGTGACGTTGAGCTAGTGCTTTCATCTCTTTCAATGATTCAGCAGCATGGCCTAGGTGAGGCCCAAACAAAAAAGATCGTTACCTATCTAAACAGAGGCATTCTAAAAAACCAGTCTCTTCTCAATAAGTTGCTAAAGCACCTTCCGGGGCCAATAGAGGGTAAGAGTTTGGCGGAGATTTCACCACAAATTGCATCGGAATTAGCGATTCGTGGCAATGGAGGTCTTCGGCCAAAGATGCTTCATAACGGAAGTCATAGAAAAGTTTGGTGGGTCTGTAACAAGGGTCATCCAAACTATCGATCTGTAGTGAAAAGCAGAACCTTAGCAGGACATGGTTGCCCAATTTGCGGCAAAGAGTCTTCGATTGCGGCTCGCTCAAACTCAATAAAAATCTTCAAAGATAGAAGGTTGGTGGGAACATTCTCCTCGATCACTAAGGCAGCAAAAGCACTCGGCCTCGCTTCTGCGACGATTACGAAGCATTTGAAGGCTAATTCACCACACAGAGATGGATACACATTTAAGCTAATGTCCAAGTAAGGTTCGGTTCGTCTCGGTCCACCACGGTGCCAACACCAACTCTTTCATTGAAAATACGGTTAACCGCATAAGTAATGAGTGCCGTCGATACGGCACGTTTCCTTGCCCTTGCGTTAACAATCAAAACGAAAATTTGGCCAGAGAAAATCTCGATAAATTGGGCCTTAAGTACTTCAGCACGTCTTTTTGCCCGTCATGCAGGCTGCGCGACTTATCACTTTCCTCAATACCCTATGGGCGTTGGTTCTCGAACTTCCAACTCAACAGTGCGTTCCTCTCGAGACTTCTGACAAACGAATTCTCGAGTTTAAACACGAAGCCCAACGTCTCTTCCATGAAATTTACCGATGCTCCCGAACCTTGCCGACTCTCACGCTCGAGATAAGACGCTCTTCTGACTCAACTCCTTTCGGATCGAAAAGGATCTTGCGCCGCTATATTTCCAGGTCACTATTGTTTGCTTATCTAATATCAAAATTCTAGCAAGCTGTGTTAGAAAAAAGGCGGCCGTGGAAAATCAATCCTAAGTGTGGGCCAATTTTGTGGCCTTTGGATTCGTCTTGCTTTCGCTCTAGTAACCGTGCCGTATCGACGGCACTCATTGCAGGGGCCAGTTTCCTTCTAATTTTTTGTCGAATCCCGTCCCGTACCAGTTAATTCATCTGATCTAGGAAGAATTCCGTTATTATCGGCGGGAGTCTTATCTTTACAAAGTGGTAGTCGGAGATCTATCCATTGACCATTTACGATCTCGACCACTAATACTGTCTGACCTTCTTTGAGGCTTGCGATTTCCCTTGGGTGTATTATATATTTAGCGGCCTTCCTGCCTCGCTCAAGTTTTGCATTAATGGCGCCGCCGTATTTATCCAGTTTTCTAGTCATCGCCCAACCTGGTGTATCTAATGTAACTTTATCGGAAAACTTCCATCTTTCAGATTCTCCAGGAGTGTCTTCTTTATAGAATTTCGCTTTCAGGGGGTTGTTTGGATTCTCGGGTCTCGACACACACTCTGGCACCATTTCGATGGTAACATCACGAATCCCAGGTTTATCGAATTTCACTCGTTGGCCGTCGTCGGCTCGCACTGTCCACTCGAATATTTCCTCATAAGAACCCTCGGTCTTATATTCCGACAGATCCGTAGACTCAACAAACTTAAGTAACTCCGCCTTTGCATTGCTTTCAGACTGGGTAAAAAAGTCTTGCCCTTTGGATTCTAGATGGACTCCGATGTCATCTATGTAGGGCACCTCGCAGCCGGTTTTTCGTGGGTACAATCCCAAACTCGAATAATCAACACAGGAGAGATTTGTAGCATAAGATAAGTTTAAAGGATTGAAATCGTCCTGTTTCTGACTCTTGTCAATGGGATGAAACAACTTGGTCTCGTCTATGCCATCAGAGAGAATTGCGGCTACTTCGCCTTTGGAGTTCAAAACAGGTGAGCCGGACACTCCATGCTGTGCTAGGCAGCCAAACAAGCTGATGACAGGTGAAGTTGGGGCGGTGTAATGAATCGTAAATGGATTAGGAACTCCGGTTTCACATGAACTTTCCCGCATCTCATACGAACGGTTTCCGGTGCTCCACGCTTTTCGAATCGTGATCGGGGATTTAGCAACAAGACCATCTTGGCTAAGCGGAAGTGCTTTCGCAGTCAATTTGCGATCCAAAAGTATGATCGCATAGTCTGGCACCTGCGTTATTAACTTGTTCTTATCTTTTAATGGGAATTCTGATATTTTCAGAATTTTTTGGCATTGGGCCGATTCGCTGGTATCAGGAAATCTGAAGGCTAGCTCTTCTGCGCAATCAGTGACATTTTCTACACAATGCTTGTTTGTCATCACTATGGTCTTTCCATCCAATTCACCAGCGACCCATGTTGTGCATGAGCCCCTTTCAAGTAGATTTGAGAAAAACAGAACCCCTGTGCTTTTAGGGCACTTTTTTGATTCACACGACAGGCTGAATTCGTCGCTCAGACGGGTGGCACGAGTTGATTTTTTATAGTCTGTTTTTTGTATAATTACCGAATCTTCGCGATCATTACTTTTCTTGCAAGAGGGGAGTGTGATTGAAAAGACAATGATTAAGGTCAATTGGGCAAAATTTGGCAAAGGAGACCTCCAGTTAGCTGCGTCCTTAATGGCAAATCCCGGGCCACTCCAGAAATGGACTGTTTATCTCTATTTGTTTGAACTTGAGTATCTCTTACAAATTGAGGGCATTTTTGGGTTCATATGTGACATTCCGCAGTTGAACTTTCAGGCGAAGACCAATCAATAAACACACTCAATTCCCTTCAAAAGTTTAGTCGAACTTCCGATGAAAAACAGTCTCAGAATGAATCATCGGAGATCATCATGAATGATAGTTCCATTACTGAGGTCGATGAGTCTAGTCATTCAAAGTTAGCGCCGATAAGTAGCCGTAGTTAATTACGCAAAGGGGATTCGAGTATGAGAATCGCGACGCTCTTTGGAATTGTTGCTCTAACATTGCTTCACATGGCATGTACCAAAAGTGCGGATTCAGGCGGAACAGTTGCATCTGAAGAATCGTATTACGTCAGTGGGTATATTCAAAAAGGACCTTTCGTGCTGGGTAGTGAAGTGAAGATTCAAGAGCTTGACAATGATCTGAATCCGTCCGGGAGCCTGTATCTCACTCAGACAACGAATGATTTCGGGGAATTTAAGTTTGCGGGGAAGCTCACTGGCAAATACGCCGAAATTATCATTACAGGATACTATTTCGATGAGATCAGCGGTGCTTTGTCGGGTGGCCCTCTGACGTTGAGATCAATCGTTTCGTTGAAATTTGAAAGAGGTGACGAAAGCGGAATGGCTCGAGGGAAAGACAATAAAGGTCGAACCGTAGTTCCGGCAAACGTGAACATTCTAACGACCCTTCAAAACCCAAGGCTTAAAAAGCTAATTCAATATGGAAGCTCATTTATGAGCGCATACGACACATCAGCCAGTCAGGTTCTTACGTCTTTTGGGATTAGCTCTGCAGTGAGTGGGGAGTTTTCAAACCTAAGTATTGCATCGAATTCCGCTGGGTCATCTGAACTTTTAGCGGCGTCATCGATTGTACTTCAGGTGGCTCACAATCTGTCAACGACGTCGAGCGAGTGGACGGCAAAATTATCAGAGGCCATCTCCGCAATCGGAACCGATTTAGAACTCGATGGCGTCATGAATAGCAGTACTTATACCGCAGCAATTTCAGCGGCGTCAGCAAACGTAGATTTTGGCCTAATTAGGACGAATCTCGCTCAAAGATACAATGATCTTGGTCTGTCCGTGACCATTCCTGATTTTTCGGAGCACGTTACAAATCCATGGAGTAAGGTCGCTACGTTTGCAGACCAACCGAGTGGCATGGCGTGCGTCTCAAATATTTGCTATCTCCTCGGTCCGTTCACGAGTTTTAAGAAGATAGATCTAGAGACTCAGGTAGTAACCACTTTAACGGCCCTGCCGTTTAGTCATGGGTACGGGTATGCGAGACTGGTGGTGATTGGCTCGAAGCTATACTTTGTAAGATACGTAGGGTCTTCAGGAAATGAAATGTGGGAGTATGATACGATTCTAGGAGCCTGGACCCAAAATGCGTCAGCAAGTGGCAATCATCAACATGCTTGGAGTGCCGTAGCATTTAACAACAAGGTCTATGTGTTTGGCGATAACTCAACGACCTCGTCGGAGGTATTTGATCCAAGTACGAATCAGTGGACGTGGATTACGGCGCTTTCGAACGCTAGATTGTATCCGACAGGAGTTGCTTACAACAGTAAGATTTATGTAGGCGGTCGGGAGAGTTTGCCAGTAGAAATCTACGACCCGCAGAGTGGTACGTACAGCACATTATCAATCTCGAATTCGACGGTTTCTTCCGCACAGTATCTTCAGATGATAACGAGCTACAACAGTATATTGTACGCCATGACGGCGGAGTCATTGAGTTACAATAAGTTTTGGAAGTACAGCGCTAGCGATGACAGTTGGACTCAAATAAGCGTTCCTACGGGTTACATAGATCCGCGATCAGCTCATATCTATAACGGCAAAATATATATTTTGGGCGGCGACCTGTACGTATATAACCCAGCTAAAGAATAGGCAGAGTCGACCGTATCCGTTCACTGACTGTGAATGACTGCTTCCAAATTTCGTGTGTAGTCCCATGGCATCCAGTTATCGGGGTTGGACCTGACCAATTCAAAGTTTTTTTAAATGGACACCATATAGTTAAAGGAGTTGGCTTCACTGATGTCACAAGTTTTTATAACTGAGAGAAGCATGTCACTCATATGTAGAAATGCTTTTTTCCCAATCCGCTTTATGGATCTGCTCGCTCCAGCTACTTTTCATATCAGACACTATTTGTTGGATATGTCATGAGATACCCGTCGGGATCAGATCTTGGAATAAATCAAAAGGGCTCGGCTGAGATTCTGAGTATTTTTTAGTTTGGATAAATTGGAACACTCGTCCATCTTGGTATTTTACCCAGACTGCCTGTTGGCACTTGCATACCCTTTGTTCGATTTTCTCCTCTGACAGGGGGCTCATTGTCTTCATATATTCGATGCAGCAGTTGTTCATTTTGTGACTCTCCTCTTCATTTGATTGATGGAGAATGGGAATTTTATGCCAGAGCTGTATTCGTCCAAATTGATTTCAATCAACATTCTGTCCGAATATGCTCATCAAATTTCGGATGAAACGGGACGGATTTTGGATACGCACTGGCAAGAGGAAACTATTCAGTTGAATGTTTTCTTCACGTTGGGGTCATGACCGTGGAGGGAAATTCCTGGCATTTAGAAAGTTAGAAGCTTGTGATCTGACCGTACAGGTTGGTCAGCGAGCAGACTTTACAGGCTCTTTGATTTATTTGCGCAGTCCATTTGGAACTTGGGACTCAGTTCTGACCCAATTTGACCCAAAAGTGCCCAAATGGCGTCTAAACAGGTGCCTGTTTAACGCTTGTACATTTCTCTAGGATAGGGGTAGTTTCGTTCTGGCCCCTGAAATGACCGGGGGCCGGGCTTTTTAGGTTTTTTTGACGCCATCATAACGGATGGCATATTTTTAGCAGTGAAAGTGTCTCATAGCTTCTCTATCAAGAGGAATTAAAGTAGGTCTGGCTTTTATGGGTATCATTTCAAAATATCTTTTTTTAAGTAGCTTTTTCGCTTTTGCATCTCTGCCATTCTCGCTAGTTGCATCGGTGGCTCAGTCAAGCACTAGCCTCCCCCCTGGAGATTACAGCTACCATCCCGAAACAGATTCTTATGTGCCTTTTGGCGGAGATCCGAACAAGAAGCGCACAGGCTTTGTGGAAGACGACTATTCCGGACGCTCTGCCTGGCAGACGGATTCCAGTTTAAGTAACTTTGGCCGCGATTGCGAAAATGCCCCGGGTCTTTCTAAGAACGCCCGCCAAATTGAGCAAGTGGGTCGTTTTATCAAAACAAAGATTATTGGTAAGGACGATCGCTGTCCGCTAAGGTATGGGCCTGATGCAACAGATGCAGATCGGGCAATGTATGGGACGGGCCAGCTTTTTGATCGCGAGGGTCAATGTGGGCCTTTGGTTAATGGAAGGGCAAATTGCACCGGAACCGGCCACCTGGTTCATGACACAAATTTAGTCATTACGAACGCTCACGTTTTTCGGTACGGTGACAATGATGAATTTCAAGCTGATCCAAGGAAAGGTTTCACATTTAGCACCAGGGTGTGGAGTCCAAAAACCAAGGGATATGTTATTCGGCGATTTAAGATCAAAGAGTTTTTTTTCGGAACCGATAATCCAAATCAACATCCAGAGCTGGATTATGTGTTCCTTCGCTTGGAGGAACAGGTCGGCAAAATAGTTGATGGCATGGAAGTGCCAGAAAAACACCAGATAAAACCGTTACCATTTAAAATTGTTGATCAGAATAAAGCTCCAAACGCCGCGCTAACGGTCGGGTACAATTCGGAAATTCGCGATTTCTCGAAGAATTGTGCGCCGTTTAGTCTCACCGTAGGAGCAAATGACGTCCGGTCAGGGGCGAATCGATTCAATAATCCAGAGAAGTTGTATTTCCATAATGGGGACACTCTTGAGGGGGCTTCGGGCTCTGCAATCGCCCTTCTCGATGAGAATGGTAAGCCGTATTATGCGGCTCTTCACAGAGGCTCAGATTCTGCTTTCCGGAACGAAATGAGTTCCAGTTCAGGCCAAAGTGGCACAAAATCTGAGGGGGGTGGGGTTGCTTCAATTTCTGACAGAAACGCCCTGAGAAATATTGCCATCAATGCGAGCACGTTCTACAAATCTTTTATGGAATTCGCCCAGGCAGAGTCTAGATGAAATGGAAGCGAATTGGGCTTTTCAGTTCTTATGTAGGATTGTATACTTTCCCTTCGATTCTTCCCTTCTACCACTGATTCAATCGATTGCCGTTTTCTATAGTTCCTCTCAGCAGAGTGAAGAGGCAGTGGCTTATTCTTACTAATTCAAGGTATCCCTCTGGAATAATTAATTTTTATTTATAGACCTAAGTCCTAAAGTGAAACAGCCGGGCTGCCGATAAGAAGCGATTGATAGGTATTAGTGGAAGATCGGGTCAGTCCCAATATCTCGCTTTTTAAGTCTTACTGAAGGGATGTGTTTGCTAACGCTTTCTTTTTCTCCGATAAGACTCAGTCTACTTTTTGTTTTTGTAAGCAAGTCATACTTGGCCTTTGGCCTTTCATGTCCTATGGGGTATCGGCAGGATGTATTTGGCTGCGTTCGTGCGATAGATGGCAAGGGGAGATTTCCCCTCTGTGATAAATCGATCGCTTTTTATCGGTCCTATGTGCTTCCTTGCGAAGGAGATCCACTTAAATTTCCAAACTGTGGAACTCTCTGGAGCCATTTTATGAGTGCTGGAGGATGTGAACCCGTGGCTTCAGCTCCTGAGTCAAATTCAAATAAGGATGCACCAAGTGAAAGGAAGACAGACTGCGGCTTTGGCGAAGAATGTCCCGAGACTGAT
Organism: Bdellovibrionales bacterium; assembly: GCA_016714165.1. Classification (NCBI taxonomy): domain Bacteria; kingdom Pseudomonadati; phylum Bdellovibrionota; class Bdellovibrionia; order Bdellovibrionales; species Bdellovibrionales bacterium. Next base: position 1,507 of record JADJNU010000007.1, on the reverse strand, counting down.
TCCGTCTCCAGTCCACCCTCCACAAAGCCAACCAATGTTGGCGGCGGTGGCAGTAGCAGCAATCGCAAACCAAAAACTACTACAGGAAAGACGGACTCCTCTAGTAAGGGAGGCACCTCAGATAAAGATAGTGAGAGTGACGACAGCTCTTCAGGTTCCGCTCAAAAAGGTAAAAATAAAAAACAAGCGGGAGAAGAGTCGTACACAGGACAGAGCACTTCTTGTTGGACTGAAGATATAGGACAAGTGGCAGGCCAGCCGATGTGCGATGCCCAGGGCAGTCCCTCCTGCTGGACCAAGTCTTCGCAAAAAGACAGTGGTCTTCCAAAATGCGGAGCTGATGGAAAACCCGTGGCCTCTGCAAACGAAGGCAATGGAGGGGATCAAGCCACAGGTGGAGCCGGAGATCTCCCTCAGGGATTTCCTCAACCTCCAGAAGTAGAGGGAGATCGAGCTCTTTGCGAACAAGCGCATAAGAAAGCCTTCACCTGTTGCACCGATCCCGTCAAGTGTGTGTCTGGCCTTGATGGACCCAGTTCTAGTTCGATGACGGCGATGGGAACACTCTTGGTTGGAGCGACTGGAATGATTGCCATGGGTGGAGCTTCAGGTGGAGATTCGGCAGGAATTGCCAAGAGCTGCGAGTTTATGAAGATCGTGGCATTGGGTGGTGCGGGGGCCAACACAGCTCTCGGTGGCAAATGCTTCACTGACAAGGGCTCTTGCGAAGACAAATGCACCGAAGTTGTGAACAAATATCGAAGAGTGCTCACAGAGTGTTCAAACCTCGACACAATTTGGAGTGCCAATGGAGGCAAAGGTCCACGCTGCCCCTCCACTTGGGTGAGCGACTATCGTGCGGCTCAGGCCAATGCCGAAGGAAGAGGAACTCGCTGCACAGGATACAACGCAAATGTATCGGCTATGGGAGCACAGGCTGCTCAATCAGCAGCCGCAAGCAGTTTTGCTGACCTTTGCCAACAGGCCGCCACAAATCAAGTCACAGGTTTTCCCAATGTCGATCAACAGCCCGTCTTTAACGGCGATTGTAATGATCCCGTCAACGCTTCAAATCCAATTTGCGTTAATTGCAGAGGTCCGAATGCTCAATCCGATCCCCTTTGTTCAGGATTGGGCGGAGGCAGTGCCTCGACTGGAAGTAGCTCTGGCAGTGGAAGCTCATTTCAGAACACAGGATTTGGAACCAGAGCCGTTGATGGCAGTGACCTCAGTGTGCCTGATACCAATGCACAATCACAGGCTCCTATCTTTGGTGAAGGATTGGGAGAAGAAGCAAGGGCCAATGCCATTCCCAATAACGGTGGAGGCTTTGCGGGTGGTGGCGGCGGTGGTTCGATGCCGTACTCTGGAGGGGGGGGCGGTTATGGAGGCCCCGGCTATGATACGGATATTTTAAAAGGAGTGAGTGGAGGAGGAGGATATTCCGCAAGTCCCCTTGGAGCTGAATCTCGTGAGGGATATTCCAGCTTTAGTGGTGTTCTTGAAA